>CAJPFZ010000530.1 GCA_905339355.1 Burkholderiaceae bacterium | reverse complement strand
CGACTACTGGGCGATGATCTTCCTGGCGATGGCCGGGCTGTTCATCGTCATCGCCCGCGGCAACCTGATCAAGAAGCTGGTCGGCCTCGGCATCTTCCAGACCTCGGTGTACCTGCTCTACGTCGCGCCGGGCAAGATCGTCGGCGGCACCGCGCCGATCGTGTCCGAGGCGTTCCAGGTCTACTCCAACCCCCTGCCCCACGTGCTGATCCTCACCGCCATCGTCGTCGGCGTCGCCACGCTGGCCTTGGGCCTCGCGCTGGTGGTGCGCATCCGCGAAGCCTACGACAGCATCGAGGAGGACGATATCCTGCGGCGCGACCAGGCGCCCGACGGCGGAGGCGAAGCATGAATCTCGCCGCGCACCTGCCGGCCCTCCAAGTCGTCCTGCCGCTGGCCGCCGCGCCGCTGGCGGTGCTGCTGCGCGGCCGCGGCGCGGCCTTCGTGCTCGTCACCCTGGCAGCCTGGGCCGCCTTCGCCGTCAGCATCCTGCTCTGGCTGCAGGTGAACGCGTCGGGGCCGATCTCCTACGCCCTCGGCAGCTGGGCGCCGCCCTGGGGCATCGAGTACCGCGTGGACAGCCTCTCGGCGCTGCTGCTGATGCTGGTCTGCGGCGTCGCCGCGGTGGTGCTGCCCTACGCGCGCGCCAGCATCGAACGCGAGCTGCGGCAGGACGTCCATTACCTGTTCTACGCCATGTTCGCGCTGTGCCTGGCGGGGCTGGCCGGCATCGCCATCACCGGTGACGCCTTCAACCTGTTCGTCTTCCTGGAGATTTCCTCGCTCTCCTCCTACGTGCTGATCGCGCTCGGGCGCGACCGCCGCGCCCTGATGGCCGCCTACCAGTACCTGATCATGGGCACCATCGGCGCCACCTTCATCGTCATCGGCGTCGGCCTGCTCTACCTGAAGACCGGCACCCTCAACCTGGCGGACATGGGCGTGCGCCTGCAGGAGATGACCAGCCACCGCCCGGTGCTGGCGGCGCTGGCCTTCCTCACCGTCGGCATCTCGCTGAAGCTGGCCCTCTTTCCGCTGCACCAGTGGCTGCCCAACGCCTACGCCTACGCGCCCTCGGCGGTGTCGGCCTTCCTCGCCGCCACCGCCACCAAGGTCTCGGTGTACGCCCT
>CAJPFZ010000529.1 GCA_905339355.1 Burkholderiaceae bacterium | reverse complement strand
GATGCGAACCACGCCGAGGATCCCGAGCGAGGCATGGATCCCGGCTTTCGCCGGGATGACGTGCGCGCGCTCGGTGCGCCGTCACTGCGGCTGGAAGCCGCTCTTGCGGATGATCTCGGTCCAGGTCTTGGCGTAGGCGCGTTCGCGGTTCGCGAGCTGCTGCTGCGGCATGAACTCCACCGCGAGGCCGAGCGCGGTGAGCCGCTCGCGCACGTCGGGCATCGCCACGACCTTCGACAGCGCCTGCGAGAAGTGGTCGATCGCCGCCTTGGGCGTGCCGGCCGGTGCGAAGAAGCCGTAGTAGGGCAGGTCTTCGAAGCCGCCAATGCCCAGCTCGGCCAATGTCGGCACCTCTGGCAGCGTGGGCTGGCGCTTGCCGCCGAGCACGGCCACCACGCGGATGCGGCCGCCCTTGTGGTTCTCGATGAAGTCGGGCACGGATCCGATGCCGGCGGCGATCTGGTTGCCGAGCATGTCGCCGATCATCGGCGCGCTGCCGCGGTAGGGCGCGGGCACGAGGTCGAGCTTGAAGGTGTCGCCGAGCACCTTGACCAGAAACTCGGGCGTCGACGCCGGCGCCGGCACGCCGACCACGCCCTTGCCCTGCCCCTGGTTCCTGATCCAGGCCACGTATTCGTCGAGCGACTTGGCCGGCGTGCCGGACGACAGCGCGAAGGCGTTGACGAAGCTCGCGAAGCCGGCCACCGGCACGAAGTCCTTGGCCGGATCGAACCCCGGGTTCTTCACCACCAGCGGCAAGATCGTGATCGTGTGGTCGTGCGAGATGAAAAAGGTGGTGCCGTCGGGCGCGGCCGACTTCAGCGCATGCGCGGCCAGCTGGCCGCCGGCGCCCGGCTTGTTCTCGACGATCACCGGCGCGCCGAGTTCGTCCTTCAGCTTGTCGGCCAGCGTACGCGCGATCGCGTCGGTGCCGCCACCGGCTGGGAATCCGACGATGATCTTGACGGTCTTGCCGCTTTGAGACCAGGCGGCGCCGGAGACGGCCAGCGAGGCGGCGACGATGGATCGCAAGAAGAGGCGGCGGGCGGATCGGAACATCGGGGGTTCTCCTGTGGGCTTCGAGGCGGGGATTCGGAGCGCAGACGATAACGCCTTGCCCGGCGCGCGCCAAGGCGTGGCTTCACTGCGCCGCTAATCCGGGTTGGGCGCTGCCACGTTTGACATGGCTGGATCCCGGCCTTCGCCGGGGCGACGTGCCTTGGGCAGTGCTGCCTTCAGGTGTTCTTGCTTTGCGGATGCGTTGGTGCCGGCGTCTGCGCCTGCTCCTGCGCACGCGGCGCGGGTGCTCGCACATAGATCACGTAGTACACGAGCGCCACCAGCACGCTGCCGCCGACGAGGTTGCCGGCGATCACCGGCAGCAGGTTGTGCGCCATGTCCGCCGCGCCGATGGGCGCGCCGAGCAGCATGCCGAGCGGCATCAGGTACATGTTGGCGATCGAGTGTTCGAAGCCCGCCGCGACGAAGGCGGTGATCGGGAACACCACGGCCAGAACCTTGTCGGTGACGCTGCGGCCGGCCAGTGCCATCCACACCGCCATGCACACGAGCACGTTGCACAGCACGCCGCGGAAGAAGGCTTCGGCGATCGGCAGCTGGGCCTTGGCGATGGCGATGCGCACCGCCGTGCGGCCGACGTTGCCGTCGTTCAGATCCGCATAGCCCGACAGCCACACCAGCGCTGCCAGGCCCAGGGCACCGGCGAAGTTGGCAGCGCACACCACGGCCCAGTTGCGCAGCACCTGGCGCGTGCTCACACAGCCGTCGGCCCAGGCCATGGCCAGCATGTTGTTGCCAGTGAAAAGCTCGGCGCCCGCGACGGTGACGAGGATCAGGCCGAGCGAGAAGCTCAAGCCCCCGAGCAGCCGCGACGCGGCGAAGCCGAGGCCCGCATCGCTCGCAACCAGCGTGAACATCATGGCGCCCAGGCCGATGAACGCGCCCGCGAGCACGCCCAGCATCGTCAGCTGCAGCAGCGGCAGCTCCGCCTTGACGACGCAGAAGTCCTTCACGCGCCCGGCGATTTCGCGCGGGGAGTAGGCGTCTGTACCGTGGGGGTCGGTCACGTGGTGTCTGCGCAAAGTGGGCGACACATCATCCCGCCGGCGCGCAGCACGGATTTGCGCGCTGTCAAGAATGGCAGCGGCGTCCGACAGTCGCACGCGCCGCCGATCCGCACTGCTAGCATTTATGCATGCCCGCCGCCGACGCGACCCTGCCCGTTCGAACCCTCACGCCGTCGGTCGCCGCTTTCATCCAGTCCGGGCTGTCCGTCACCGTCGCGGCCCGCGGCGAGCGCCTGGTGCCCTCGATCTCCAAGGCGGTGGGTTGCCGCGTGGAGCAGGACGGCCAGGTGACCGTGCTGCTCTTCGCCGACGTCGCCGAAACGGTGTGCCGCGACATCGCCGCCAACGGCCAGGTCGCCGTGTGCTTCAGCCGGCCGAGCACCCACGAGACGGTGCAGATCAAGGGCAGCGACGCACGGTTCGCCCTCGCCACACCGCTGGACGTCGCGACCGCGCGCGGCTGCCTCGATCGTCTGATCGACGACCTGGTGTCCATGGGTTTCGAGCGGCGCATGCTGGAGGTGTTGTTCTGGGGTGACCCGAAGGACCTGGTGGCCATCCGCTTCACGCCGGACGGCGCGTTCGCGCAGACGCCCGGTCCCTCGGCCGGCGCCGCCTTGCCGACTTGACCCCCGCACGGCGCACGATGAACTCGCTCGGCCTCGACGCCATCCGCTCATGTCTCGAAGGCGTGATCCCGGCCACCGTCGCGACCTGCTCGACCGACGGCGTGCCGAACGCCACCTACGTGTCGCAGATGCAGTACCTCGATGCACGCCACGTGGCACTGTCGTTCCAGTTCTTCAACAAGACGCGGCAGAACATCCTCGCCAACCCGCAGGCGACGGCACTGGTCATCGAGCCCAGCACCGGCGCCGCCTACCGGCTCGACCTCATCTACCTGCGCACCGAAACGGCGGGTGCCCTGTTCCAGAGCATGAAGGCCAAGCTCGCCGGCATCGCCTCGCACACCGGCATGGCGGGGGTGTTCAAGCTGCAAGGTGCCGACGTGTACCGCGTGCTCGCGGTGCAGCAGGTGCCCGGCCGGCGGCTGGAGCGCCCTGCGCCCCCGCGCAACCTGCTCAATGCCCTGCGCAGCGCGAGCGCGCAGCTGGCCGAGTGCGTCCATCTCGATGGCCTGTTCGACCAGGCGCTGGCGCTGCTCGGCAGCGAGTTCGACATCGCACACGCGCTGCTGCTGATGGCCGACGAGGCCCAGCAGCGGCTGTACACCGTCGGCAGCCGCGGCTACGCGGCCACCGGCGTCGGTTCGGAAATCGCCTTCGGCGACGGGGTGATCGGCGTGGCGGCGCAGTACCGCACGCCCATCCGCATCAGCCACATGACCATGGACTACGCATACGGCCGCGCGGCGCGCGAAGGCGCCGCCGCGCAGGCGCTGCCGCTGGAAGCCGAGATTCCCTTCCCAGGCCTCGCCGAGCCGCACAGCCAGCTGGCGGTGCCCATCCTGGCGGCCCACCGGCTGATCGGCGTGCTGTGCGTCGAAAGCCCGCAGGACCTGCGCTTCAGCTACGACGACGAGGACGCGCTGGTCGCCTTGGCAGCGCAGCTGGGCGCGACGATTCGCGCCTTGCAGCAGGACGCCGACGCTGCGGCCGCCGAGCAGGAAAGTCCGGCCCCGCTGCGCTTGCCGGGCGGCGAACCGGTCGAGGTCCGCCACTACCGCGCCAACGACAGCGTGTTCTTCGGCGGCGACTATCTCATCAAGGGCGTGCCCGGCGCGATCCTGTGGAAGCTGCTGCGCACCAGCGTCGAGACCGGGCGCAGCCAGTTCACCAACCGCGAGCTGCGCATGTCGCCGGAGCTGCGCCTGCCCGAGATCACCGACAACCTCGAAGCACGCCTGATCCTGCTGCAGCGGCGCCTGGCCGAACGCTGCCCGCCGCTGGCGATCGAGAAGACCGGCCGCGGGCAGTTCCGGCTCAAGATGCTGCGCGCCGTCCGCCTGGTCGAGGCCGACTGACTCCGCCAGACGGGCGTGGCGCCCTGCTTGGCGCGCCGATGAAGTCTCAGAGGCTCAGCGCCGTGCTCAGCTTGCGCCAGTCGCGCCCGCCCAGCAAAGGGCGAACGAGCCCGAGCACGCCTTCGAACACCTCGGCCGGCGCGGCCTGGCGCATGCCGCCGAGCAGGCCGGCGCGCTCGGCCGGGTTCATGTGCGGCAGCATCCAGCGCAGGGCGAGCTGCATTTCATGCGGCTGGATGCTCTGGTGGATGCGGTGCTCCAGCCCGCGGATCTCGTCGTCGCTGTGCGTGGCCCAGAGCACGGCGTTGTGCGTGGTCTCCTCTTGCTCCATGTGCTCGAAGTTGTCGGCCACGAAGGCAGTCAGCGCGTGATAGAGCTGGTGGGCTGCCGCATCGTCGCCGTCGATGCGGCCGAGCATCGTGCGCAGGTTCGCGATGGCCTCGAGGTGCCCGACGTGGTCGTCCGCGACGCTCGCGGCCGAGCCGGGCCGGCGCGCCTCCATCGCGGCGTGGATCACGTCGTTCTCGTGCGCGACATGGCCGGCGCAGATGTCCAGCAGCGCGCGCGCCTCCTCGGTCACCTCGGCCACTTCGGCCGGGTCGTGCGGATCGAGACGGCCGACACGTACCAGCGTGTGCGCCATGAAGGCGCGCAGGCCCTTGTGGATGAAGGCGTAGATATCGTGGCGTGCAGTGCTCATGGGAAGGCTCCTCGGGATCGTTGGTTCGTGGACTGGATCGAAATCCATGCACGAGACGATACGCAGCCGGGCACGGGCACGTTGCTAAATCTTGCCTCGCCGAACCCTAAGAAATTGCTAAGCGCTCGTGCCCGCCGCGCGCATCCCTAGATCGACATGCGGCGGCGCACGCCATCGGCGTCCATGTCGGCGCCGCGCCCGCGCTGCACGATCTCGCCGCGCTCCATCACGAGGTACTGGTCCGCGAGTTCGGCGGCGAAGTCGTAGTACTGCTCGACCAGAACGATGGCCATCGTCTTGCGCGCGGCCAGCATGCGGATCACACGCCCGATGTCCTTGATGATGCTCGGCTGGATGCCTTCGGTCGGCTCGTCGAGGATCAGCAGCTTGGGGCCCGCGGCGAGCGCACGCGCGATCGCGAGCTGCTGCTGCTGGCCGCCGGAGAGGTCGCCGCCACGCCGGCCGATCATCTGCCTGAGCACCGGGAAGAGCTCGAACAGCTCGGTGGGAATGGGCGTGCGGCCGGGCTTGTACGCGAGCCCCATGCGCAGGTTCTCTTCGACGCTCAGCCGGCCGAAGATCTCGCGGCCCTGCGGCACGTAGCCGACACCCTCACGCACACGTTCGTAGGGCGTGCATCGCGTGATGTCGCGGCCGTCGAGGTGAATGCTGCCCGTCTTGACGGGAACCACGCCCATCAGGCTCTTCAGCAAGGTCGTCTTGCCGACGCCGTTGCGGCCGAGCACGACAGTCACTTCGCCGAGGCGCGCCTCGAACGAGACGTTGCGCAGGATGTGCGAGCCGCCGTAGTACTGGTTGATGGTGTCGACCTTCAGCATGGCATCACCTGACCTCGGATTTCATTTTGGCTGCAACGCTTCAGCGCCTCTCTTCCAGCTCGTCTTTCATGCTGGAGCCCCCTCCCGGAGGGGGTGCGGGGGTGTCGTGCGTTCCACCGAAGGTGTACCTCGGGCTACCGCCCGAGGTACACCTCCACCACCTTCTCGTTCCCCTGCACCTCCGCCAGCGACCCCTCCGCCAGCACGCTGCCCTCGTGCAGCACCGTCACCTTCTTCGCCGGGTTGTCCATCGTCAGCTCGTGGATGAACTTCATGTCGTGTTCCACGACCACCAGCGAATGGCTGCCCTCCAGCGATCGGAACAACTCGGCCGTGCGTTCGGTCTCCTCGTCGGTCATGCCGGCCACCGGCTCGTCGAGCAGCAGCAGCTTCGGGTCCTGCATCAGCAGCATACCGATCTCGAGCCACTGCTTCTGCCCATGCGACAGCAGACCCGCAATGCGCTGCGCACTGTCCTTCAGATGGATCAGCTGCAGCATCGCGCCGATGCGGTCCGCCTGCTCGCCGCTCAGCCTGAAGAACATCGCCGAGCGCACGCCGCGGTCGCCCTGCAGTGCAAGCTCCAGGTTCTCGAACACCGACAGCTGCTCGAACACCGTCGGCTTCTGGAACTTGCGGCCGATGCCGATCGAGGCGATGTCGTCCTCGCGCAGGCGCAGGAGGTCGATGGTCGAGCCGAAGAACGCGCGGCCGGCGTCGGGGCGTGTCTTGCCGGTGATCACGTCCATCATCGTCGTCTTGCCGGCGCCGTTGGGTCCGATGATGCAGCGCAGCTCGCCGGCGGTGATCGACAGCGACAGCGCGTTCAGCGCCTTGAAGCCGTCGAAGCTGACGGTGATGTCGTCGAGGTAGAGGATGGCGCCGTGCGAGACGTCGACCTCGCCGGCATGCACGACGCGGCCGTAGCTCGCTTCGCGCCCGCCGGAGGAGCCCGCTGCGGCACCCCTTCTCAGCGCCGCTGCCTCGCGCATGCGCGCGCCGGCCTCCATGAGCTCGGGCGTCATGAACGCGGCTCCGTCTTGCGGCGCTTGAGCAGGCCGATGATGCCCTGCGGCAGAAAGAGCGTGACCGCGATGAACAGCGCCCCGAGGAAGTACAGCCAGAACTCCGGGAAGGCCTGCGTGAACCAGCTCTTCGCGCCGTTGACGAAGATGGCGCCGAGGATCGGCCCGACAAGCGTGGCGCGCCCGCCCACCGCCGCCCACACCGCGATCTCGATGCTCGCCGCCGGCGACATCTCGCTCGGGTTGATGATGCCCACCTGCGGCACGTACAAGGCGCCCGCCACGCCGCACATCACGGCCGAAATCACCCAGATCGTGAGCTTGTAGCGCAGCGGGTCGTAGCCGGTGAACATCACCCGCGACTCGGCGTCGCGGATGGCCTGCAGCACGCGGCCGAACTTGCTCGACACCAGCCAGCGCGCGAAGAGATAGAAGCCGATCAGCGTGAGGCCGGTGATGACGAACAGGACCATGCGCGTGGACGGCTGCGCGATCGCGATGCCGAGGATGCGCTTGAAGTCGGTGAAGCCGTTGTTGCCGCCGAAGCCCGTTTCGTTGCGAAAGAACAGCAGCATCGTCGCGAAGGTCATCGCCTGCGTGATGATCGAGAAGTACACCCCCTTGATGCGCGAGCGGAAGGCGAAGAAGCCGAACACGAAGGCGAGCAGGCCGGGCACCAGCACGATGAGCAGCAGCGTGGCGACGAAGCTGTCGCTGGCCGCCCAGTGCCAGGGCAATGTCTTCCAGTCGAGGAAGACCATGAAGTCGGGCAAGTCGCTCTGGTAGTTGCCGTCGCGGCCGATCTGGCGCATCAGGTACATGCCCATCGCGTAGCCGCCGAGCGCAAAGAACACGCCGTGGCCGAGCGAAAGGATGCCGGTGTAGCCCCAGATCAGGTCCATCGCGAGCGCACAGATCGCGAAGCACATGATCTTGCCGATCAGGGCGACGGCGTAGTCGCTGAGATGCAGGGGGTGGCCGATGGGGACGAGCAAGTTGAGGAGGGGGACGAGCACAGCCACGGTCAGCAAGGCGGCGCAGACACCCACCCTCACCCCAGCCCTCTCCCGCCAGCGGGAGAGGGAGGCTGGGTATGGAGACTGCAGAGACTCCCTCGCCCCCGGCACGGGGGAGAGGGCTGGGGTGAGGGGGTCGTTCGGCAGCGCGCTCATTGGAGACCTCCGTGCTGCGCACTCCGGTATGAGCCCTTGGGGCGGCCCGGCGCGCTCATGCCTCCGCACTCCGGCCCTTCATCGCGAACAGCCCCTGCGGCCGCTTCTGGATGAACACGACGATGAATACCAGCACCATGATCTTGGCGAGCACGGCGCCGGTCCAGCCTTCGAGCAGCTTGTTGAGCACGCCCAGGCCCAGCGCCGCATAGACCGTGCCGGCGAGCTGCCCCACGCCGCCCAGCACCACCACCATGAACGAATCGACGATGTAGCCCTGCCCCAGGTCCGGCCCGACGTTGCCGACCTGCGAGAGCGCGCAGCCGGCGAGCCCCGCGATGCCCGAGCCGAGCGCGAATGCATAGGTGTCGACGCGCGCGGTGTTCACACCCATGCAGGCCGCCATGGGGCGGTTCTGCGTCACGCCGCGAACGAACAGGCCGAGCCGCGTGCTCGCCACCATGAAGGCCAGGCCCGCCAGCACCAGCGCCGCGAAGCCGATGATCGCGATGCGGTTGAACGGCAGCGTGAGGTTGGACATCACCTGCACGCCGCCCGAGAGCCAGGCCGGGTTCTCGACCTGGACGTTCTGCGCGCCGAACAGCGAGCGCACCGACTGCATCAGCATCAGGCTGATGCCCCAGGTGGCGAGCAGCGTCTCGAGCGGCCGGCCATAGAGGAATCGGATCACGCCGCGCTCGAGCGCCGCGCCGACCAGCGCCGAGGCGAGGAATGCCGCCGGGATGGCGGCGAGGATGTACCAGTCGAACAGTCCCGGCAGATGGCTCTTGAAGAGGTTCTGCATCAGCCAGGTCGCGTAGGCGCCGATCATCATCAGCTCGCCGTGCGCCATGTTGATGACACCCATCAGCCCGTAGGTGATGGCCAGCCCCAGCGCCACCAGCAGCAAGATCGAGCCGAGGCTGACGCCGGTGAACACCACGCCGAGGCGCTCGCCCCAGGCGAGGCGGGAGTCGATCGCCGCCAGCGACTGGCGCAGCTGGGCGCGCACCTCGGCCTCGGTCTCCACGTCGGCGGCGAGGCGCTCCAGCAACAGCGTCTTGGTGCTCGGTTCGCGGCTGTCGGCGAGCGACTTCGCGGCTTCCAGACGCTGGGCCTTGTCGGGCGAGGCGATCTGCACCGCGGCGCGCAGCAGGCGGAGCTGCGCGATGAGCGCCGGATCGCTCTCGATCGCGAGCGCCTTCTCGATCATCGGCAGCATGGCCTCGTCGGCGTTGCCCGACAGCTCGCGGATCGCTTCCGCGCGCTGCCGCGCGTCGGTCGACAAAAGCTTCAGCGACGCGAGCGCAGCCTCGATCTCGTTGCGCATGCGGTTGCTGTTGATCACGTCTTCGGCGTCGTCGGGCAAGGCCGCGGCCGCGCCGCTGGCTGCATCCACTGCGCCACCACCGCGCACCACGAAGACGCGCTCGCCCGCGACCTTCACCTCGTCGTCGAGAAGCGCGCGAAAGAACTCGGAGGCCTTCGGATCGCCCCCGACAGCCACCCGGGCGATCGCGGCCGCACGATCGTCGTTTTCGCCGATCGCCATCGCGCGCACCTCGTCCGCCGTGAGTGCATGCGTGGCAGGCGCGAGGAAACAGGCCACGAGCGCGACCAGCAGCCGGCCGATAGGCCGGCCCGTCAAACAAACTGGAGCCCTCCTCTCGGAGGAGGGCTGGGTGGAGTCGTCAAACATGCTGGAGCCCCCTCATGGAGGGGGCCGGGGGAGCTGTGCGTTAAGTCATGCCGTCCGGAGGACGGCGTCAGCGCAGGAGGCCTGCACCCCGGTCATTTCTTCTCGGGCTCGTCCTTCTTCTTGTCGTTGCCGTCGATGTACGGGCTCCACGGCTTGGCCTTCACCGGCGCCGGGGTCTTCCACACCACGTTGAACTGGCCGTCGGCCTTCACCTCGCCGATGAACACCGGCTTGTGCAAATGGTGGTTCTTCGCGTCCATCGTCGAGACGAAGCCGCCCGGCGCCTGGAAGGTCTGGCCGGACATCGCGGCGATCACCTTGTCGGTATCGGTGCTCTTGGCCTTCTCGACCGCCTGCTTCCACATGTGGATGCCGATGTAGGTGGCCTCCATCGGGTCGTTGGTCAGCGGCTTGTCGGCGCCTGGCAGCTTCTTGGCCTTGGCGTAGTCGGCCCACTTCTTCTTGAACGACTCGTTGGCCGGGTTCTTCAGGCTCATGAAGTAGTTCCAGGCCGCCAGGTGGCCGACCAGCGGCTTGGTGTCGACGCCGCGCAGCTCTTCTTCGCCGACCGAGAACGCCACCACCGGCACGTCCTTGGCCTTCAGGCCCTGGTTGCCGAGCTCCTTGTAGAACGGCACGTTGGAGTCGCCGTTGATGGTGGAGATCACCGCCGTCTTGCCGCCGGCAGAGAACTTCTTGATGTCGGCGACGATGGTCTGGTAGTCGCTGTGGCCGAAGGGTGTGTACTTCTCGTCGATGTCGCTGTCCTTGATGCCCTTGCTCTTCAGGAAGGCGCGCAGGATCTTGTTCGTCGTGCGCGGATAGACGTAGTCGGTTCCCAGCAGCACGAAGCGCTTGGCGCCGCCGCCGTCCTTGCTCATCAGGTACTCGACCGCGGGAATCGCCTGCTGGTTGGGGGCCGCGCCGGTGTAGAACACGTTCTTGCTGAGTTCCTCGCCCTCGTACTGCACAGGGTAGAACAGCAGCCCGTTGAGTTCCTCGACCACCGGCAGCACCGACTTGCGCGACACGCTCGTCCAGCAGCCAAACATCACGGCCACCTTGTCCTGCGCGATCAGCTGCTTGGCCTTCTCGGCGAACAACGGCCAGTTCGACGCCGGGTCGACGACCACCGGTTCCAGCTTCTTGCCCATCACGCCGCCCTTGGCGTTGATTTCGTCGATGGTCATCAGCGCGACGTCCTTCAGGACCGTCTCGGAGATCGCCATCGTGCCCGACAACGAATGCAGGATGCCGACCTTGATGGTGTCGGCCGCCTGGGCCAGGTTGGCCAGGCAGAGCGTGCCGACGGCCAAGCCGACGGCGCTGAGGGTTTTCGCAAACGTGCGACGGGTGTGCTTCATGAACGGGCGCTCCTTGGGTGGATCTGCAATCCCTGCATGGGATCGACCGGCGCAGGTTACGCAGCGCGCCTCGCTCCACCAATACGCCACATGGCGTAGGGCTCGCTTACTCAGCGCCCGGCGCCCACTGCCCGTTCACGTTGATCAGTCCGCAAGGCGGCGTGTAGGCCTTGCGGTGCGCCTCGCAGTTCGCAAGCGCCCCGCGCACGGCTTCGTCCATCGAGCCGACGCCGATGCGATAGCCCCAGCTGCCGCTGGATGAGACCGCGAAGGCCTTGTGCGTTGGCGCGAGCGCGTACTCGTTGCGAAAAGCCTCCGCCGCCGCGGACGAGCCGAGCGCCTCCTCGAGGCCGGCGGCTTCGCCCGGCTCCTCTTCCTGCGACGCCTCGATCGACACGCTGTCGAGCAGACGCGCGACCGTGCGCGCGGTGAGCGCGACGCTCAAGCCCATGCCGATCAGCGCCAGCAGCAGGAAAGCCCAGCGGCCTTGCCGCGGTTGACCGCCGAAGTCGTTGTCGCCGGGCGTTCCGGGCATCAGACTCATCACGAGGCTCGCCACGAAGCCGGCGTAGGGCACGAACAGGAACAGGCTCCACCAGCCGTGGCGGTTGCAGTCGTGGCAGCGCAGCACTGCAAGCCGCATCGAGAGCACGAAAGCGAGCACGAAGCCGGCGCCCGCGAAGATCACGCGGCCGGCACCCGGACGCTGCATCGCGAAGACGGCGAGCAGGAACATCACCGTCAGCAGCATCGCGCTGGCAGTGGCGTAGGGCAGCCGCGCGACGCGCCCGGAGAAGCCGAAGCCCCACAAGGGCGGCGCGTCCGGGTCGACGTCGACGGCTGCCGCCGGTTCGCGCAGCCCCCGCCGCGCACGCACCTCGGCCAGGCGCGCGGCACGGGCCTCCTGATCGGCTTCGAGCTTGGCGGCGATGCCCATCGGCATGTCGGTCGCGCATGCGCGGCACAGGATGCGCTTGGACTGGCGTTCTCCGCAGTTGGGGCACTCGATCTGCTCTTCGTCCTGCGCGCCGATCGTGGCAGCCGCAACTGGGGTCGCGAGGGGTGCGGCAGCCAACGGTGCTGCCGGCGGGCTGATCGCGGCGGCCGGCGGGACGACGGGGGCGCCCGAGTCGAGCGCCGGCTCGACGTGGATGCGCGCGCCGAGCTGTTCGAGCCGCTTCACGTAACGCTGCGCGTCGTCGTTCGCGATCGATCGCTTGAGCACCATGCGCGCACCGGAGAACAGCCGCGCGATGCGGGCCTCGTCGAGCTTGAGCGCCTGCCCCAGATCGCGCTTGACGGCGTCAGGCTGAAAACCGGCCAGGACTTCGCCGAAGAAGACCAGCTGAACGGGTGCATCCATGGAGTGCGCAGTGAGGGGCCGGCGGAATCGCGGGGCGGATTATCCGGCCCCGCCCAACGTGGGCCGCGACACGGACCGCCTCCTCAGCGCAGCCACTGCGTCGCCGTGTGGATCACCAAGCCCACCATGCCGCCCACCAGCGTGCCGTTGATGCGTATGAACTGCAGGTCGCGGCCGATGTTGCGCTCGAGCTCGTCGGTCATCTCCTCGGTGTTCCATTCGCCCACGCGCGCGATGATGTAGCGCCGAATGTCCTCGCGATAGCGCTCGATCCACTGCGGCGCGTAGGCGAGCAGCTGCTCGTTGATCCACTGCTGCATCGCAGTGTCGGCCTGCAGCTTCACGCCGATGAGCTGGATGCCAGCGGCCACTCGCGTGCGCAGCAGCGATTCGTCACGCTGCAGGTCGCGCTGCACCCACGCCACCACGTCGCCCCACAGGCCGTGCAGGTAGCCGGCGAGCGCCGGGTTGGCGAGCAGTTCGTGCTTGATCTCCTCGACCTTCGCGCGCAGTTCCGGGTCGTCCTTCAGGCGCTCGATCGATGCGGCGATGAAGGCGTCGAACTCCTGGCGCAGCGGATGCGTGGGGTCGTCGGCCATCTCGGTGACGAGGCGGATCGTGCCCGACACCATCTTGGCGGTGGCGTAGCGGCCGGCCACGTTGTCCAGGCCGACGAAACGCAGGTATTTCACCTCGGTGGCGATCACCTCGGCCATGCGGCCTTTCAGCTCGTCGTTGTCGAGCATCGCGGAGAGCTTGCGCAGGGTTGCATCCATCAGCGGCTGGTGGCGGCCCTCGGCCGTCAGCAAGTCGAGCCACTTGCCGGCCAGCGACGAGGTGTCGAGCTTGGCCAGCGCCTCGATCATCGTGGTGCCGACGAAGTGGCGCACCCGTTCGTCGTCGAGCGCCACGAGGCCGTAACCGAGCGCCGAGCTCAGGTGCGTGGCGGCCTGCTCCGCGTGGCGCGGCGTCGCCAGCCAGCGCGCGAGGCGGCCGGCGCTGTCGAAATGCTGCAGCTTGGCGAGCACCTGCTGCGTGCTCAGGAAGTTCGCGCAGATGAAGGTTGCGAGGTTCTCGCCGATGCGGTCCTTGTTGTTCGGAATGATCGCGGTGTGCGGGATCGGCAGGCCCAGCGGGTGGCGAAAAAGCGCGACCACCGCGAACCAGTCGGCGATCGCGCCGACCATCGCGGCCTCGCTGAACGCGGCCGCATAGCCCCACGCCGGATGGCGCCCGTGCAGCAGCGAGGCGATCACGTACAGCACGGCCGCCGCGCCAAGCAGCGCGAGCGCCATCCATTTCATGCGGGCCAAGCCAGGCGATTCCATCACGATGGGCGACTCCTCGAGAGCGATCTCGGGCGCAGTATCGACGCTCAAAGGGCTTTCTCAGCGCAGCAGCGCCCACACCGGCGCATGGTCGCTCGCCCCGGGCCGGCCTCGCACCTCGCGGTCGACACCGGCATCCACCAGCCGCTTGGCCAGCGACTTGTTCAGCAGCAGGAAGTCGATGCGCAGTCCCGCGTTGCGCTCCCAGTGTTTGCGGAAATAGTCCCAGAACGTGTAGCGCACCTCGCCCGGATGCATTTTCGGGACCGCGTCGACCCAGCCCTGCGCCAGCAAGCGGCGCCAGCACGCGCGGCTCTCGGGCTGCAGCAGCGCGTCCTTGAGCCAGGACTTGGGCGAGTAGATGTCATCGTCGGTCGGCACCACGTTGAAGTCGCCGGCGAGCACCACGGGGTGGCCCGAGTCGAGCAGCGACTGCGCATGGCCGATCAGCCGCTCGAACCAGGCGAGCTTGTAGTCGAACTTGGGGCCCGGCTGCGGATTGCCGTTGGGCAGGTAGAGGCAGGCGACGATCACGCCGTCGACCGCCGCCTCCAGGTAGCGGCTCTGCGTGTCGGCCTCGTCGCCCGGAAGGCCGCGGCGAATGACGATCGGCTCGCCGTCCCTGACAAGGATCGCGACGCCGTTGAAGCCGCGCTGCCCGCACCACGCGGCGCCGTAGCCGGCCTCGCGCAGGGCCGCGGCCGGAAAGGTCGCGTCGCTGGTCTTGAGTTCCTGCAGGCAGACCACGTCGGGCTGCGCCTCTGCCAGCCATTCGAGCAGGCGCGGCAGCCGGCCGTTGATGCCGTTGACGTTGAAGGTGGCGATCTTCATGGCGCTGCGCGGCCTCCATACAGGTAGTCTTCGGGCAAGCCCAGGCGCAGGCAGGACTGCACCGCCGCGCTCGAGCGCAGCAGCAGCCGGTCGGCCTGGCGGGCCAGTTGGTTCACCAGGCGGCGCTGCGCCGGCGAGACACGCCATTGCGGCCCGGTCAGCTCGAGCCGCGCGCGCAGCGGTTCGGGAACGAGCTGCACCGCCGCCTTCACGAGCAGCCTCTGAAGCGGCCTGATCGCCCAGGGCACGGCCGGCATCTCGCCCACGATGCGCAGGAAGTCGAAGACGATGGGCGAGGCTTCGAGCTCGCCGTCCATGCGGGCGAACAAGGCGTCGAGCTGCGCCTGCGAAGCCGGCGCGCCGGTCGCGCCGTAGAGCCGCGCGGCGGGACGCCCTTCGGCGTAGAAGCGGTCGCGCTGCGCCGCGTCGAGCGGCTGCACGTGTGCATGACGGGCCTCGAGGAAGCCGAAACACGCCGTCGCCTGCACCCAGTCGAGCAGCTGCGGATCGCTCGCGCGATAGGGCCGGCCCGCAGGCGTGAGGCCACGCACCTTGTCATGCAGGCGGCCCACGTGGGCGATCATCTTCTCGGCCTGGCTGCGCGGGCCGTACACGGTCATCACCGAGGCGAGCGCGGTGCGCTTGAGCCGCTCCAGCGGCTGCTCGCGAAAAGACGTGTGTTCCCACACGCCGCTGCGCACGCGCGGTTCGGCAAGCTCCAGGACCACCGCCGCGACGCCGCCGATGAACAGCACCACCGGGTTCTTGAACACCTGCCAGCTCACCGAGTCCGGCGCGGCCAGCGCGGCTTCGCCTGCCGGGCGAGAAAAGTCGGGCACGGGCATTCCCCGGGGCCGGTAGAAGTCGGCGACCGC
>CAJPFZ010000528.1 GCA_905339355.1 Burkholderiaceae bacterium | reverse complement strand
CGCACGCAGCAGATCGCCCAGCTCGTCCTTGCGGCGCGACTCGAGCGTGTGCGAGAGATCGTTGTTGGCGATGATGCGCGCGGCGTCCACCGCCTCCTGCAGCGGGCGGGTCACCGAGCGCGTGATCGCCACGGCACCGGTGGCGCCGACCGCCAGGCCGATGACGAGCAGCACGATGAGGGTGGTCTTGGCCAGCTTCATGTCGGCGTTGACTTCGGCGCTGCGCTCGGCGGCCTGCGCATCCTCGTGGCGCTGCAGTTCGTTCAGCGCTGCGCCGTAGGCGTCGACCGCCGGCAGCAGCTTCTCCTTCACCAGCGACTCGACCGCCGGCTGGTCGGCGCTCTTGAAGAATTCGTACATCGCGTTGCGCGCGTCGGTGTAGGTCTTGCGCTTGGCCTCGATCGAGGCGAGCAGCGTCTTGCCCTTGGCGTCGGTGACCTGCGTCTCCAGGTCCTTCTGGATCACGGCGATCTCGTCGGCGGTTTGCTTGATGAGGGGCGCGTAGTACGCCTCCACGTCGGGCAGGCCGGCGGCCTTGGCCACTGCGATGGTGCGGTTGGCGTTGAGCAGCGACTTGCTCACCCACTGTTCGGCGAGCGCCGCGCGCCGCTGGTACCCCGCGGCGGCGTCCATGCCCTGCTGCGTCTGCATCAGACGCGCGAACGAGATGGCGACCACGAGCAGCATCAGCGCCAGCAGGAGGCCGAAACCGAGGCCGAGGCGGGTCCCGATCTTGAGGTTGTTCAGGTTCATGTCGATCTTTCGTCGAGTGGAAAGCGCGCCGGCTTGCAGGCAGGCGCGGCGCGGGACGCGTTCAATGGCGCGAGCGGCGGACCAGGCTGCCCACGTCGAGGATCAGCGCGACGCGGCCGTCGCCCATGATCGTGGCGCCCGACACGTCGGTCACCTTGCGGTAGTTGGCCTCCAGGTTCTTCACGACGACCTGCTGCTGGCCGAGCAGTTCATCCACCAGGAGCGCCACACGCCCGCCTTCGGCCTCGACCACGACCATGATGCCGGCCACGTGCTCGAAATCGAAGCGCGGCACCTGGAACACGTCTTCCAGTCCGATCACCGGCATGTACTCGTCGCGCACCTCCACCACGCGGCCGTTGCCGCCGATGGTCTTGATGGTCTGGTCCTCGACCTGGAACGACTCGACGACCGAGGACAGCGGCAGGATGTAGACCTCGTCGCCGACCCCCACGCTCATGCCATCCATGATCGCCAGCGTCAGCGGCAGCCGCACGGAGACGCGCATGCCATAGCCCTCGGCCGAGTCGATCTCGACCGTGCCGCCCAGCGCGGCGATGTTCTTCTTGACCACGTCCATGCCCACCCCGCGGCCGGAGACGTCGGTGACGACCTCAGCGGTGGAGAAGCCGGGCTCGAAGATCAGGTTCCAGACCTCCGTGTCGGTCATCGTGTCCGGTGCGGAGAGTCCGCGCTCGCGCGCCTTCTTCAACAGCTTGTCGCGCGACAGGCCGCGGCCGTCGTCGCGCACCTCGATGACGATGGACCCGCCCTGGTGCGACGCCGACAGCGAGATCGTGCCGAAATCCGGCTTGCCCTTGGCGAGGCGGTCTTCCGGCAGCTCGATGCCGTGGTCGCAGGAGTTGCGCACCAGGTGCGTCAGCGGGTCGGTGATCTTCTCGACCAGGCCCTTGTCGAGCTCGGTCGCTTCGCCGTGCGTGACGAACTCGACCTTCTTGCCGAGCTTGGCCGCCAGGTCGCGCAGCATGCGCGGGAAGCGGTTGAACACGATCGACATCGGGATCATGCGAATCGACATCACCGATTCCTGCAGATCCCGCGTGTTGCGGTCGAGGTCGGCGAGGCCGGCGGCCATCTGCTGGTACAGCGCCGGGTCCATCTGCTTGCTGTTTTGCGCCAGCATCGCCTGCGTGATGACGAGTTCGCCGACCAGGTTGATCAGCTGGTCGACCTTTTCCACCGACACGCGCAGCGTCGACGCCTCGACTGCCGTGCCGGGCGCCTTCTCGACACGTGCGGCGGCGCGGGCACGCGCGACCTGCGCGCTGTTCGGTGCCACCGGGGCGGCCGCACCCGACGCGCTGTCGGCGGCGGCGGTCGAACCGGGTGCGCCGGGCGCATCCTCGAAGAAGCCATAGCCGGGCTCGACCACATCGTGGTCGTGCGGCACGCCCGGGTTGCCAGCATGGAAACCGTAGCCCGGACCGAGCGGCAGCAGCAGCACGTGCTCGCGGGCGACATGGAAGGTGAACAGGTCCAGCAGGTCGCCGTCGGTGCTGGTGGTCGTGATCTTGAAGCGGCGCATGCCGTCCACCGACTGGCCGCCGTCGAGCGGCTCGATCGTGCCCAGGTCCGCGATCTCCTGGAACAGTTCGACCAGGTTGTCCGCTTCGGCGGGGTTGTCCAGCGGGCCGACGCGCACCTCGAGTGAACGCACGGGCGTCGAGTCCGCCTTGGCCGGCATCGCCGGCTCGCTGGCCGGCCCAGCCAGCACCGAAGGCGCCTTCACCGGCATCACCACCGGGTTCAGCGAGGGCGGCGTTTCGCCCGCGACCATCGCGCGGATGTTGAACAGCAGCTCCGTGGTGTCGATCTCGGGTCCGCCTCCGCCCTGGTGGCGTGCGAGCTGGGCGCGCAGCGCGTCGCCCGACTGCAGCAGCACGTCGACCATCGCCGGCGTCGGCAGGAGTTCGTGGCGGCGCAGCTTGTCGAGCAGCGTCTCCATCTGGTGGGTCAGCTCGGCCACGTCGGCAAAGCCGAAGGTGGCGGCGCCGCCCTTGACCGAGTGCGCGCAGCGGAAGATGGAGTTCAGTTCCTCGTCGTCGGCGGCTTCGATGTTGACCTCGAGCAGCTGCTGCTCCATGCGGTCCAGGTTCTCACCGGCTTCCTCGAAGAAGACCTGGTAGAACTGGCTCAGGTCGATCCCTGCGCTCAGACTTGCGCCCTCGTTGGTCATCTCGCCCATGTCGTGCTCCGTGTCCTGTGGTCGTGGGGGCCGCTGTCCTTCAGCGAACGACCTTCTTGATGACTTCCAAGAGCTTCGCCGGGTCGAAGGGCTTGACCAGCCAGCCGGTGGCGCCCGCGCTGCGGCCGGCCTGCTTCATCTGGTCGCTCGATTCGGTGGTCAGGATCAGGATCGGCGTGGCCTTGAACTTCGGGTTGTCGCGCAGCTTCTTGGTCAGGCTGATGCCGTCCATGCGGGGCATGTTCTGGTCGGTGAGCACGAGGTCGAAGTCCCGGCTGCCGGCCTTCTCCCAGGCGTCCTGGCCGTCCACCGCCTCGACCACGTTGTAGCCGGCGCTCTTCAGCGTGAATGTCACCATCTGGCGCATGGAGGCGGAGTCGTCCACGGCGAGGATTGAATGCATAGCGTTCTCCGAAGGTCTCGATTGATGTCGGTCGGTTCGACGTTTACTTAAAACAATTCGATGGAACCGGCGTCCATCTCGTCCTGGGTCACGGGGTTGGGCCGCGCGGGCGGCGCCTGCACCACCGTCTCGCCGTCTTCGTCATCGCCCATCGCGACTCGCGCGATCTGGTCGGCGCAGCTGCGCAGCCGGTGGTTGGTGTGGTTGATCAGTTGCGAGGCCATGTCCTGGAACTGCAGCGCGGTCACGGCGCCGCCCAGCTGCTCCATCAGCCGGTGGGCATTGCCGTTGACGGCACCCGCGTCCATCAGGGCCTGGACCTGTTCGGTGGCGCCGTAGAAGCTCTGAGCCAGCGTCTCGCAGGCGTGTTCGAGCAAGGTCTGCAGCCGCTCGAGGTCGTTCGACGCGGTCATCAGATGGTCTTGAAGGTCGGCGGCCGCCAGCAGGGGCAGCGAACTGCTCCCTGTGGACTGCTCGTTGGCTTCATTCATCAGGATCGGCTCCAGGACACTGGGGGGTTGGCGATTGCGGCGTGCCGCGGGCACGACGAAAACGTTGCGCTCGACTGCGCTTACGAGCCATTTTCGGCAGCGGGGCCGCGGACATTAGCCAAATCACGCGTGCAAATGCCCGGCTATTCGGGGGCGAAGGGCGCGCCGCGCGACCCGCGCGGCCGCGGGTTCGCACCCGGACCGAGCAATCGTTCACGCCGCGCGGAACGCGCCAGGCTCGCGCGGCGCGACTCTCTTTGCGGCGTGGGGACATCGCCCGCTGCGGCTTTCGCACAGTGGGCGCGGCGTGCATACTTGTTGCATGACCTTTTCCACCCCCGGGCGGCCCCTGCGTTTGCTGCACCTCGAGGATTCGGAACTCGACCATGAACTGACGCTCGCCCACCTGCGCCGCGGCGGGTTGGAGGTCGATGCGCTGCGGGTCGACTCGGAGGCCGACTTCCTGCGCGCGCTCGGCGAACCGTGGGACGTGATCGTTTCCGACTACAACCTGCCGGGCTTCTCCGGGCTGGTCGCGCTCGATCTGCTGAAGGCCTACGGGCGCGACATCCCCTTCGTGCTCGTCTCCGGCGAGATCGGCGAGGACACGGCCGTCGAGGCGATGCGCAACGGCGCCAGCGACTACCTGCTGAAGAACAACCTGACCCGGCTGGTGCCGGCGCTGATGCACGCGATCGAAGCGGCAGAGACGCGGCGCGCGCGCGTGCGCGCCGACCTCGAACTCGGTGTTTCCAAGCAGCGCCTGCACGAACTCGCCCAGCACTTGCAGACCAGCGTCGAGATGGAGCGGGCGGCCATCGCGCGGGAAATCCACGACGACGTCGGCGGCTCGCTCACGGCGCTCAAGTTCGACCTCGCGTGGATCGCACGCCGCACGGACGAGCCCGAGGTGCAGGCGCGCGTCAACGGCGCGCTCGAGACGGTGTCGCTCGCGATCGAGGCCAGCCAGCGCATCATGCACAACCTGCGCCCGGCCATCCTCGAGCAGGGGCTGGTGGCGGCACTGCAATGGATGACGGCGCGATTCGAGCGGCGCACCGGCGTGGCCTGCGTGCTGCGCACCCCGCACGCCGCGCTGAGCGCGCTGCAGCACCTGCCTGCCGGCGTGCCGCTCGTGGCCTACCGCATGGCGCAGGAGGCGCTGACCAACATCACCAAGCATGCCCAGGCCAGCCGCGTCGAAATCGACCTGGCGCTGGCCGGCGGCGTGCTGTCGCTCGAAGTCAGCGACAACGGCCGCGGCCTGAGCCAGGACGACCTCGCCAAGGCGCGCTCCTTCGGCATCCGCGGCCTGCATGAACGCGCACGCACGGTGGCGGGCTGGGTGGACCTGAGCAGCAGCCCTGCTGGCACGACGCTGATTCTCTCTGTACCCTTGGCGGAGTCCGAAGAACAACCGATCGAGCCGCCGCCGGTCGTTCACGAGGCGGAAGACCCGACGGGCTGGGGAGAACTATGATCAAAGTGATTCTGTGCGACGACCACGCACTCATACGCCGCGGCATCCGCGACACGCTGTCGGACGCGCCGGACATCCAGGTGGTGGGCGAGGCCGGCGACTACGGCGAGCTGCGCACCCTGATGCGCGGCACGGCATGCGACGTGCTGGTGCTCGACATCAACCTCCCGGGCCGCAGCGGCCTCGACGTGCTGCACGTGCTGAAGGACGAGGGTTCCGCGTTGCGGGTGCTGGTGGTGTCGATGTACCCCGAAGACCAGTACGCCATCCGCGCGCTGCGCGCCGGCGCCTTCGGCTACGTCAACAAGGGCGGCGACCCGGCGCTGATCGTCGCCGCGGTGCGCACGGTGGCGCAAGGGCGCAAGTACGTGACGCCCGAGATCGCCCAGATGCTGGTCGAGAGCCTGACGACGCCGATGAACGAGATGGCGCACGAGAAGCTCTCCGACCGGGAGCTGCAGACCTTGGTGATGATCGCTTCTGGCAAGCGTCTGTCGGATATTGCCGAGGAGCTGATGCTGAGTCCGAAGACGGTGAGCGTGTATCGGGCGCGGGTGCTGGAGAAGTTGGGGTTGGCCAACAACTCGGAGTTGACGGTTTATGCGATACGCAATGGGTTGGTGGGGTCGTAGGTTTGTCTTACTGCGACGCAGGCCGGGTCCCGCCCCGGCAGGCGGGTAACTTTCTTTTGCTGGCTCAAAAGAAAGTCACCAAAGAAAAGAGCCCAATGATTTGGACAGAGC
>CAJPFZ010000527.1 GCA_905339355.1 Burkholderiaceae bacterium | reverse complement strand
CGGCTGCCGAGCTCCGCCTCCAGTTCCACCATCGCCTTGGTGAGCGCACTCTGCGCGATGTTCAGCATGCGCGAGGCGCCGGCCAGCGAACCGCTCTCCGCCACCGCGATGAAGTAGCGGAACTGTCGCAGCGTGACGTGGCGAGGGTTCATGGGGGCGGATTCTTCCCCAGGCCGGCGGCGCCCTTGCTCCGGAGCAGCCCGGGGATGCGCGACTGCCGCAAACGCCGGCCATCGCGACGGGACGAGCGTACTGCCGAACTCCGGGCCAAAGCCCTCCTGCCGAGCGGGAACCCCGGCGCAAGGCTGAAGCTAAACTGCCCCGGCGTTCCGGTGGACAAGCCCTTGCAAGACGACGACGTATCACTGACTCAAACTCGTCCGCATCATCTGCCGGACAGCGCCGCCGCGCCCGCGTTCCTCGCCGGCGGCGGCGCGATGGGCGCCGCCATTCGAGCGTTCGACTGGGCGTCCTCTCCGCTTGGCGTTGTCAGCCGCTGGCCGCAGTCGCTGCGCACCCTCGTCGGCCTGATGCTGACCTCCACCCAGCCGATGTTCATGGCATGGGGCACCGGCCGCGTCTGGCTGTACAACGACGCGTTCGTGCCCATCCTCGGCCGCAAGCATCCGCACGCGCTCGGCCAGCCGGCGTTGGAGGTGTGGAGCGAGGCGCGCGAGGAGCTGGCGCCGCTGTTCGACCACGTGTTCCGCGGCGAGCCGGTGCACATGAACGACATCAGCCTGATGCTCGACCGCCAGGGCCGTCTCGAAGAAGCGCATTTCGCGTTCTCCTATACCCCGGTGCGCGGCGGCGACGGCCGGGTCGAGGGGCTCTTCGGCGCCTGCATCGAAACCACCGAGCAGGTGCTCGCCGACCGGAGGCAGGCGGCGGCGCAGCAGCGCCAGCAGCGGCTGTTCGAGCAGGCGCCCGGTTTCATCGCCATTCTTCGCGGGCCGCAGCACGTCTTCGAGTTCGTCAACGAGTCCTACCTGCGCCTGGCCGGGCACCGCGAGCTGGTCGGCCTGTCGGTGCGTGCGGCCTTTCCGGAGGTTGCCGACCAGGGCTTCTTCGACCTGCTCGACCGCGTCTATGCGAGCGGCGAGCGCTATGTAGCCACCCAGGTTCCGGTGCGGCTGCAATCGAGCGCGGAGGGAACCGACGAGCGCTGTCTCGATTTCGTCTACGAGCCCATCACCGACGCGGGAGGCGAAGTCACCGGCATCTTCGTCGAGGGACACGACGTCACCGAAACGCATCGGGCGCAGAACGAACTGCGTGCCAACGAGCGGCGGCAGGCGCTGCTGGTGCAGCTCGGCGATCGCTTTCGCGAACTCGACGAACCGGCCGAGCTGTCGTTCGCGGCGGCCGAGCTGCTCGGCCGAGCACTGGGCGCGAGCCGCGCCGGCTACGGCAGAGTCGATCCAGCGTCCGAGACCGTCGTCATCGAACGCGACTGGAGCGCACCGGGCATCCAGAGCCTGGCCGGCGCATTCCGCTTCCGCGACTTCGGCATGTCCCTCGACGACCTCCGGCGCGGCGAGATCGTCGTCTTCGGCGACTCGGAAAGGAATCCGCGCGCCCGCGCCCACGCCGACGCGCCGGAACCCATGAGCGCGCAATCGCTGGTCAGCGTGCCAGTCACCGAGCAGGGTGAACTGGTGGCGCTGCTGTACGTCGCCCACGCCACTGCGCGCGACTGGTCGGTGCAGGAGCTGTCGCTGATCCGCGAGGTGGCCGAGCGCACACGCACCGCGGTCGAGCGGCGGCGCGCCGAGAAGGACTTGCTTGCGCTCACCGCGTCGCTCGAGCAGCAGGTGGCACAGCGCACCGCCGAGCGCGACCGGGTCTGGCGCCATTCGCGCGACCTGCTGGCGGTGGTCGGCGCCGATGGCATCTTTCGCGCGGTGAATCCGGCCTGGACCGCGCTGCTCGGGCACGAGGCGCACGAGCTGGTCGGCCACAGCGTCCTCGAATTCATCTGGCCCGCCGACGCGCAGCGCACCCAGGCCGGGCTGGATGCCGCCGCGGCCCACGCCGATCTCAGCGGCTTCGAGAACCGCTACCGCCACAAGGACGGCAGCCCGCGCTGGATCTCCTGGCACACCGCCGTCGAAGGCCAGCTCGTGTACGCCTACGGCCGCGACATCAGCACGCAAAAGGAGCAGGCGCAGGCGTTGCAGCAGGCGGAGCAGGCGCTGCGCCAGCGCCAGAAGCTCGAAGCCATGGGCGAACTCACCGGCGGCGTAGCGCACGACTTCAACAACCTGCTGGCGGTCGTGTCGAACAACCTGTACCTCCACCGGCGCCTCTCGCCGGGGTGCCAGGACAGCCCGCAGCTGGTCGCCATCGCGCGTGCTGCCGACACCGGCGCGCGGCTGACGCGCCAGTTGCTCGCCTTCGCGCGGCGGCAGGCGATCCGGCCCGAAGCGATCCTGCTGCAGCAGGAGCTGCCCGAGCTGCGCCAGGTGCTGCAGGCGACGCTGGGCGGATCGATCGAGATCAGGCTCGAAGTCGACGCCGACACGCCGGCCGTCAAGGTGGATCGCTCCGAACTCGAACTCGCGATCATCAACCTCGCGGTCAACGCCAAGGACGCGATGACGGCGGGCGGCAGGCTGAGCATCCGCGCTGCGCGTGTCGCCGCCGCCGAGGCGAGCGGCCCGGACCACGTCGCGATCGAGGTGTCGGACACCGGGCACGGCATCCCGCCGGAGATCCTGCCGCGCGTGCTGGAGCCCTTCTTCACCACCAAGGAAGCCGGCCGCGGCACCGGCTTGGGCCTGAGCCAGGTGTACGGTTTCGCGACGCAGGCGGGCGGCAGCTTCGACATCTCGAGCCGCCCCGGCGCCTCGACGACGGTGACGCTGGTCCTGCCGGCCACCGTGGATTCGCCCAGCACCGACGGCTCGCCGCGCGGCATGGACAAGCCGATGCTGCATGCACGCATCCTCCTGGTCGAAGACAACCCCGACGTCGGCTCGACCACACGCGAGCTGCTGCAGTCGGCCGGCTGCGAGGTGCTGCACCTGCCGAGCGGCGACCAGGCGCGCAGCTTTCTCGAGACCGCGCTGGAGGACCGCGTCGACCTCGTGCTGAGCGACATCGTCATGCCCGGCCACGTCAGCGGCGTGGCGCTCGCGCAGTGGATCAAGCAACACCGGCCGCAGTTGCCGGTGCTGCTCGCCACCGGCTACAGCACCGAGATGGCCGTGGCAACCGAACAGGGCTTTACCGTGCTGCAGAAGCCGGTGCCGCCCGACACCCTGCTCGATGCCGTGCGGCAGATGCTGAAGGCTTGACGCGAGGCCTGTCCATTCAAGCGGCGTCGCGCCGCGTCAGCACCACCGCCAGCTCGGTCCAGCCGCGCGGGTGCGGCACGGCGGTGTACGGCGGCTTCGGCCATTCCCAGTGCGACGCAGGGAACAGCGAGCGCATCGCGTTGATGTCGCAGTGGTACGGCGGACCCTCGATCACTCCCTGTCCCGCGCTGTCGCGCAGCACCTGCATGAACAGCGCGCACAGCACGCCGCCCGGGCGTAGCCAGCGCTGCAACTGCCTGGCGTAGGCGAACCATTGTTCGGGGTGCAAGGCACACAGGCAGGTCTGCTCGTAGACCGCATCGCAAGGCGCCGCGGGCTGCCACTGCAGCACGTCAGCGCAGATAACCTCGGCGCTGCGCGCGGTCTCGGCCAGCCGCTGCCGGGTCAGCTCGACCGCAGCCGGGGCGTAATCGAGCGCGATCACCCGACAGCCCGCTCCCGCCAGGTCGGCCACCTCGTGACCCGAGCCGCATCCCGGCACGATGACCGAGTCGCCCGGGCGCAGCACGCCCGCGGCGAGCCACGCCGCCAGCTGCGGACTCGACTGGCCGCGATCCCAGGGCACGTTGCGCTGCTCGAAGCGCTGCTGCCAGAAGGATGGTGTCGGACCTCGCATGTGGGTCAAGCCTCGCGGCCCCAAGGCACTTTCATCGTGCAGAGCATAAGGGCACTTGGGCAAGCGCAAGCGGCCCTCGGGCACGGGTTCTGCTCATGACTTGAGCCCTCCTGCCCGATACCCTCGCCGCCATGCAGACTCCAGCCCCTCCCGTCTCGCCGCCCGGTCCGCAGCCCGATCCTCCGTCGCAGCCGCCGGGGCCCGACGTGGTGCCGGCTCCGACGCCGCCGAGTCCAGGCCCCGGGCCCGACGTCGTGCCCGCGCCGGGACCACCGGAGATCCAGCCTCCGACGCCCGCGCCGGAGGTCGCGCCCACGCCCGGCCCGCACGTCAGTCCACCGGCTGGCCCTGAAATCGCGCCACCAACACCGGGGCCGGAGGTCACGCCGCCAGGTCCGGGAATCGAGATTGCGCCACCCGACTATTGAGCGCGAAGCGCCGAGGGGTCAGCGTTTGCCGCGAACTCGTGCCGATACTGCCCTGGCGTCAGCGCACTCAGGCGCTTGAACGCGCGGTTGAAGTGCCCCTGGTCGGCAAAGCCGCACACGTAGGCGATCTGCGCCGGCGGCTGCTGCGTCTGCACGAGCAGCTTCGCCGACATGCCGAGCCGCACGCTCGACACCAGCTCCGAGAAGCTGCTGCCGCCCTCCGCCAGCCGCCGCTGCAGGCTGCGCGGCGACATGCCCATGTCACGCGCCAGCGTCTGCACCGACCAATGCCGGCCGGCGTCGGCGCACAGCAGGCGATGCGCCCGCGCCACCGTGTCTTCGTCGCCGGCTGCTGCCATGGCGGTGGAGTGAACCGCGGGCTGCCATGAAAAGAACCAGCGTGAAACATCCGGCGGCAGCGGCGCATCGTCCCGCCAGCCGCCTGCACGCCAGCGCCACTGCGTTTCGCCCTCGAAGCGCGCCTGCAGCGCGAGCGTGCCGAGCCGGTGCAGCAGCGCCACGAGCAAGCCGAGCACGAGCAGGTCTTCGGCGCGCGTCGGCGGCATCCGCGGATCGCGCGACACGTGGCGCAGCACCAGGCGGCGCTCGTCCGATGCCTCAACAAGCACACGATGACGCGAGTGGACGAAGCGCTCCAGCCGCTTCCAGCGCTCGATCAGGTCGTGCGGCTCGCGCGCCATGCTCAAGGCCACCGACACCGGCTCGTCGCGTGCATCGGCCACCGCTTCACCGATGCGCAACAGCACCCGAGGGCCATGCACACGCAGCAGCTCGTCGAGCAGCGCGCGCTTGTGCGCGAGCGGCACATGCGCGCCTCGCTCGCGCGCGGGCGGCATCGGCGCATCGAGGCCTTGCCGCTGCAGACCCAGCTGGATCAGGCGCAGCATGGCCGACGAGGCGAAGTCGTTCATGACGGCGATGGTGGCACAGGCACCGTCGCCGTCGGCAGCCGAGTGATGCGAAACTGCGTCGCGTCGCGCACGGCATTCGCGATGGCAGCGCCGGCCGCGACGATCGCCGTTTCGCCGGCTCCCGTGGGCGGCTCGCCGCCATCGACCAGGATCACCTGCATCGGCGGCACATCGTGCAGGCGCGGAATCGGCGAGTCGGCGAAGCTCTGAGCCGACACCTGCGAGCGAGCCACCGGCAACGCTTCGCTCAGCACCATGCCGATGCCCCACACGAGGTTGCCTTCGCACTGCGCGCGCACCTGATCGGGGTTGACCGCGAGGCCGCAGTCGTGAGCGCACCACAGCTGCGTCACGCGGATGGCACCGCTCGTGCCGTCGACCTCCACGTCGGCCACGACGGCGGCGTAGCTCATCGCCTTGTAGATGCCGCAGGCCACGCCACGCCCGCGTCGGCGGCCCGCCGGTGGTGTGGCGGCGACGCCCCATCCGGCCGCCTCCGCCACGCGTTGCAGCACACGCGCGAGCCGAGAGTCATCGATGTGGTCGAGCCGAAAGCGCACCGGGTCGGCCTTCGCGCTGCGCGCACATTCGTCGATGGCGCATTCGATCGCGAACAGGTTCGGCCCCGCGCCCAGCCCCCGCCATGGGCCGGTGAGCACCGGCAAGCGCGTCAGGTCGAACTCGACGCGACGCGCGTTCGCGCGGTAAGGCGGCGAGGCGCCGCGGGCCACGCCGTCGTCGCCGACGAAGTCGGTGATGCGCTGCATCCACGCCGGCACACCCGCGTTGGTGAACAGGATATGGCTGCTCGCGAAGGCATGCCACCACTGGTCGATCCTGCCGTCCTTCAAACGCACGCGCAGCCGGTGGCTCGAGGGCGGGCGGTGGTAGCCGAGGCGGAATTCCTGCGCGCGCGTCCACTGCACCTTGACCGGCGCCCGGGCCGCGCGCGCCAGCAGCGACGCTTCGAGCTCGACGGTGCAGATCGTCTTGCCGCCGAACGAGCCGCCGACACGCCGGCCGTGCACCAGTACCTTGTCGGCGTCCAATCCCAGCCGCTTGGCGATCACGTCGCGCTGATAGAAGACGTCCTGCGAACCGACCCACAGCTGCATGCCGTCCGCGCCCGCCATCTCGGCCACCGCAGCGCGCGGCTGGATCGGTGCGTGCGCTGCCAGCGGCACGTCGATGCGCAGGTCCACGTCCCATGCCGCGTCGCGGTCGATGCCGTCGTCGTGAAGCCGGTGGCGCAGCGACGGCGAGGCCTGCAGCCGCCGGTCGATGTCCACGGTGGCGTCGATGTCGCGCCGCTCGAAGGCGCCGTCGATCTGCCAGCGCGGCGCCAGCGCCGCCTCGATGCGGTCGAGCGCACCCGGCGTGCGCGCCACGATGCCCAGCCCCTCGGCCTGCAGCATCGTGAGCGCAGGGTCGCGCACCAGCGACACGAAGCCTGCCACCGCGCGCGCCGCGCCCTCATCGAACGCGACGAGGTTCGAACGCAGCTCGGGCGACGCCGGTGCGCGCAGCACGCGGCCGAACAGCATGCCGGGGCGGCGCACGTCGGCCGCATACAGCGCTTCGCCGCGCACGATCGCCCGCCCCTGCTCGATCGGCAGCGCCTTGCCGACGAAGCGGCCCGCGCGCATCGACTTCAGTTCAGCCACCGGCCGCGCCTCGGCCGCGAGGACGCCAGTGGTCTGGCCCGCCGCCACGGCGTCGCGCAGGGTGGCGCAGGCCTGCGCCAGCGGCAGTGCAAACGCCTTGATCGATTCGCTGCCCACCGTGGCGCGCACGCGGCGGATGTCGGCCGTGCTCGGGAGCCGCGCGTCGACGAGCGACCACCCGACACCGAGTTCCTCGCACGCGATCTGCTTGAGCGAGGTGAGGATGTTCTGGCCCATCTCCACACGCGGCAGGAAGAGCGTGTACCGTCCCTCGGCGAAGCGGATCCACGACAGCGCATCCGCTGGATCTGGCAAGGGGCGTTTCGGGATCACCGGCAGCTGGCAAGCGCTGAGAAACGTCACCGTCAGGCCGGATCCGGCCGCGAGGAAGGCGCGGCGCTTCATCGCGGCTGCCCAGCCGCGCGATGCACCGCGCGG
This sequence comes from Burkholderiaceae bacterium, assembly GCA_905339355.1. Taxonomy (GTDB): domain Bacteria; phylum Pseudomonadota; class Gammaproteobacteria; order Burkholderiales; family Burkholderiaceae_C; genus Albitalea. The sequence goes on along the minus strand of CAJPFZ010000527.1, from coordinate 224 downwards.
CGGATGCGTTGTTGCGTGCCGCAGCGGCACAGCTGTCCGCTGAGCGCCGCGTCGATCTGCGCGTCGCTCGGCGTCGGGTGTTCGCGCAGCAGGGCCACGGTCGCGATGACCTGCCCGGCCTGGCAGTAGCCACATTGCGGCACCGACTCGTCGAGCCAGGCCTGCTGCACGGCATGCAGCCGGTCGCCGTCGGCCAGGCCCTCGATGGTCGTGACCGATCGCGA
>CAJPFZ010000526.1 GCA_905339355.1 Burkholderiaceae bacterium | reverse complement strand
CTGCAGGTCGCGCACCTGCTGCGGGAACGCCTCGGCCGCCAGGTGCGCATTCGGGTTGAGCGCCTGCGCCGTGCGCATGTCGCCGCCGGGTGCCCGGCCGACGCCGAGGTCGATGCGCCCCGGTGCCAGCGACTCCAGCACGCGGAACTGTTCGGCCACCTTCAGCGCCGAGTAGTGCGGCAGCATCACGCCGGCGCTGCCGATGCGAATGCGTTCGGTGCGCGCTGCGATCGCCGCCATCAGGATTTCCGGCGCGCTGCCGACGATGGTGGGCAGGCCGTGGTGTTCGCTGAGCCAGAAGCGGTGGTAGCCGAGCGCGTCGGCGTGTTGCGCGAGCGCGAGCGTGTCGCGGATGGCTTCGTCTTCACCGCGGCCGGCCAGCGACACGGACTGATCGAGCACCGACAGGCGCAGGCGGGCTGCGCCGGAAGCGGCGGCGGGGCGAGGGGAACGGTGGTCTGGCATGGGGTGCAGCTCGTCTCGTGGCGACCTCGAAGGAGGCGTCGGCACGGTAGCACCAGGAGGCTGGCGGGTCGCTGCGTGTGGGCTTGCGCCACGTCAACGCGGTGGGTGGGCACCGGGTCTACGCTGAGCCATCGCCAAAGCCGTAGCGGAGACCCAAATGATGACTCACGCCAGCGACCCGTCGAGCACCCCTGCCCGCCGAGCCCACGATGGCTTCGACACGCTCGACGCCTGCCACCGCGAGATGCTGCAGCGCGTCGAGGAGCTCGAGCAGCTGGTGGCGCAGCTGGAGGCCCAGGGCATCGCCCCGGCAACCCGCGCCAGCGCCCTCGAGATCGTGCGCTTCTTCGCCACCACGGCGCGCGATCACCACGCAGACGAGGAACGCCACGTCTTCCCACCGCTGGTGCGAAGCGGCGACCCCGAGGTCGTCCAGGCGGTGTTGCGCCTGCAGCAGGACCACAGCTGGCTCGAGGAGGATTGGCTCGAACTCTCGCCCCACGTGCAGTCGGTGGCCGCGGGCTACAACGGCTACGACATCGACGTGCTTCGCGAAGGCTGCACGATCTTCGCGGCGCTGGTGCGCGACCACATCGCGCTCGAGGAGGCCTACGTCTACCCGCAGGCGCGCAACCGCATGCCCGTCAACGACCGGCGCGAGATGGGGCGCGAAATGGCCGCACGCCGCCGCGCGGAGCGCGCCGCACGTCACACACGCTGAAGAGCCAACTGAGGTATAGTGCGCCCCACAGGTATGCCCAAGACTTGTAGTTGTGAGTGATCTGCTGCTCTGCTGCTCCGGTTCCGGAACGGTTCTGTTGGAAATCCCCGAATAACGTTTCTTGAGTGTCTCTGCATGCGGAGCATGTGCTGCGCATTACTTTGTTTGAAAGATAGGAATCGTCCATGACGACTCAAACCGGTACCGTGAAGTGGTTCAACGAGAGCAAGGGCTACGGCTTCATCGCTCAGGACGCCGGCGGCGCCGACCTGTTCGCCCACTTCCGTGACATTCAAGGCAACGGCTTCAAGACGCTGACCGAAAACCAGCGCGTTGAATTCGAAGTCAAGCAAGGCCAGAAGGGCCTGCAGGCCGCGAACATCCGCCCGCTGTAAAGCGAGGCTTCGCGCCCAAGAGAAACCGCGGCAAGCCGCGGTTTTTTTATGCCTGCTCGCGCAGCGCTACTTCGTCTCGATGGCCAGCTGGTTGTCCACACCGGTCACGCCGTTCTCGGCCAGCGCGATGGCTTGCGCACGCTGCCTTGCGGCGTCGCTCGGAGCCGAGCCGTAGAGCGAGACGTGACCATCCTTCGTGTCGACGTTGATGCGCAGCGCGCTCAGCTCGGGATCTTTGGCGATGCCAGCCTTGATGGCCGCGGTGAGAGCGGCGTCGCCCACTTTCTGCGCCACCACCTCTGATTTCTCCTGGGTGGCCTGCGCGGCCTCGCTCAGGCCCTGCTGCGCGGATTGTTTGACTTCCGCCGCCGCCGTCCGGGCCGACGCAACGGTCTGGTCGACCTTCTGCCCCGCGGTGGCCGCGTCGTCGCGCGAGTCGCAGGCGGCCAGCGCCAGGGCGGCGGCCAGTGTCGTCATCATGCCGAGCGGTTTCATGCCTTGTCCTTTCGCCGCGAAAACGGCTGTATGGGAACTTTAGGCAGCGCCGCCACACCGGGCTATCGGCTGGAGCACGTTGGTGGTGTCGGACGAGTCCGACGCGCACCGCGCAGGTACCATCGACCGCACAGCACCGTGCGACCGTCACCTTGGAGACACCTCGATGCAAGACCTGTCCAGCCTCACGAACCATCAGATCCGCCTCGCCGCCCGTCCGGTCGGCCTGCCGACGCGCGAGAACTGGAGCTTCACCACCGAACCCGTGGCCGAGCCCGCCGATGGCGGCGTGCTCGTGAAGACGCTGTTCCTCTCGCTCGATCCGGCCATGCGCGGCTGGATGAACGACGTCAAGAGCTACATCGCACCGGTGGGCATCGGCGAGGTGATGCGCGCCGGAGGCATCGGCGTCGTCGTCGCGTCGAAGAACCCGGCGTTCGCGGTCGGCGATCACGTGAGCGCCGGCCTCGGTGTGCAGGAATACTGCCTCATCGCACAAGACCAGCTCAAGCGCAGCGGCATCTTCAAGATCGACACCCGTCTGGGCACGCCGACGCAATGGCTCAACGTGCTGGGCATGCCGGGCATGACAGGCTACTTCGGACTGATGGACGTGGGCCAGCCGAAGGCCGGCGAGACGGTGGTCGTGTCGGGCGCCGCCGGCGCGGTCGGGCAGACGGTCGGCCAACTGGCGCGCATCAAGGGTGCGCGCGCGGTCGGCATCGCCGGCGGCAAGGCCAAGTGCGACTGGGTCGTCAACGAGCTCGGCTTCGACGCCTGCATCGACTACAAGGGCGGCAGCGTGCGCGACGGCCTGAAGGCCCATTGCCCGCAAGGCGTCGACGTCTACTTCGACAACGTCGGCGGCGAGATCCTCGACCATGTGCTCGCGCGCATCAACCGCAAGGCGCGCATCGTCATCTGCGGCGCCATCAGCCAGTACAACAACACCGCACCGGTGCAGGGGCCGAAGAACTACCTGTCCCTGCTCGTCAACCGCGCCCGCATGGAGGGCATCGTCGTGTTCGACTATGCCGACCGCTACCCCGTCGCCGTGGCCGAGATGGCCGGCTACCTGAAGGACGGGCGCATGAAGTCGAAGGAAGACGTCGTGAGCGGCCTCGACACGTTCCCCGAAACCCTGCTGAAGCTTTTCAACGGCGAGAATTTCGGCAAGCTGGTGCTGCAAGTCGCAAGCTGATGGGTTGTTCCCCGGAGCATGTCATGGCGAGGCGGCAGGTCGGTCGATGAGTACCACCCCGCCGTCGGTGCCTGTTGCGCCCCCGCACGCCTGGGCCGCCTTCGCCGCATTGAGCTCCGACCTGCTGGCGTTGCTCGACGAGCGCGGCGCCGTTCTGTGGGTCAACCCGGCATTCGAGCGCGTTGGCGGCCGCGCGGCTGGCGAGGTCATCGGCCAGCCGCTCGCTGACCTGCTGGGCACGGGCGGCGAGCACGGCCCATGGGCGGGCGTCGCGCGGGCGCTGGCCGCCGGCGAAGCGGTGGCGAGCCTCGAGTTGCCCTGGCACCATCCCTCCGGCGACACCCGCTGGGGCCGCCTGCAGGCGCAGCCGCTGCCCGGCGAGCCATCCCAGCCGCCGCGCACCGCGCTGTGCCTGCAGGACCTGAGCGACAAGCATCATCTGGCCGAGCTGCTCGACACCGCGCAGGAGTTCGGCCGCCTGGGGGTGTGGGAGCGTCGGATCCCATCGGGCGAGGGCCGCTGGGACCGCCACGTGTTCCGCTTTTTCGGGCTCGAAGGCGCAGGCGGCACGCCCGAATTCGACCTGCAGCGCATCCACCCCGAGGATCGGAGCGCCGTGCGCTACGAGGAGTCGACCCGAGCCGCCGGCCGCTACGAGGCGCGCTACCGTGTGCTGCTGCCCGGCGGCGGGGTGCGCCGCATCCACTCGCAGTGGGAGGTCAAGAACTCGCCGGCCGGGGTGCCCGAGCGCGCCGTCGGCATCATGGTCGACGACACGCAGACCTACGAGCTGGCGCAGGCCTTCAATGACACCAGCGAGCAGCTGCGCCTGGCGGTGGACCTGGGCAACATCGCGATCTGGCGCCAGGACCTGCGCAGCAACCGCTTCCACTACAACTACCGCGCCTACCAGGTGCTCGACATCGCGCCTCGACCCGAAGGGCTCTCGCTCGACGAGGTGCGCTCGATGATCCACCCCGACGACCTGCCGCGCGTGATCGCGGCGGCGAGCACCGCGCTTCAGTCGGATCGCCCGGTCGACATGGAAGCGCGCTACCGCCGCGCCGACGGCAGCTGGCGCTACGTGCTGACGCGCCGCATGTTGCGCCGCGACGCCCAGGGCGAACCGCTGGAGTTCGTCGGCGTGGCGCTCGACGTCACCGAGCAGGTGGAGAAGTCGCGCCGCGCCAACGAGCTGGCGCAGCGCCTCGAGGTCGCGACCCACACCGCGGGCATTGGCGTCTTCAGCCGCGATCCCGAGACCGAAGAAGGCGAGTGGAACGCCGAGATGTTCCGCATGACGGGCCGCTCGCCGGAGCTCGGCGCGCCCTCGCGCGAGGAATGGATCGCCATGGTCCACCCGGAGGATCGCCCGAACATCCTCCACGCCCGCGAAACGCTGCTCGACATGCCGCCGGACCGGCTGGAGAACGAGTACCGCGTGATCCTGCCCAGCGGCGAAGTGCGCTGGCTCGAGAACCGCGCACGCCGCGTGCTGCGCAACGGACGCAAGATGGTGTTCGGCATCACGCTTGACATCACCGATCGCAAGCGCACCGAGGCCGCCCTGCGCAGCGCCCATGAACGTGTGGCGCTCGCGGCGCGCAGCGTCGGAATGGGAACGTGGGAGTGGGATCCGGACACCGGCGACTCGCATTGGGACGAGCAGATGTTCCGCCTGCGCGGGCGCATCCCGCAGCCGGCCACGCCCGACGTGCGCGAGCGCCGCGAGATGGCCCACCCCGAGGACCGCGGCCGCGTGGACGCGCTGCTCGCCGATGCGGTGGCCAGGCGTTGCGCCGCGGCCTACGAATTCCGCGTCGTCTGGCCCGACGGCTCGGTACATTGGCTGGCCTCGCGCTCGACGCCGGTCATCGGCGCGGATGGTCTCAGCCTGCGCTTCATTGGCGTCAACTGGGACATCACCGACAACGTCAGCGCCGAGGCGGCGCTGCGCGAGAAGCTGGTGGCGCAGCGCGAGAGCGAGGCGAAATCGCAGTTCCTCGCGCGCATGAGCCACGAGCTGCGCACACCGCTCAATGCGGTGCTCGGCTTCGCGCAGCTGCTTTCGCTCGACTGCAGCGAGCGGCCGGATCAGCGCGCCCGCATCGACCACATTCTGTCAGCCGGCGAGCACCTGCTGTCCCTGATCAACGACGTGCTCGACCTGTCGAGCCTGGAGAGCGGGCAGCTCAGGCTCGACATGCAGGCCGTGCCGTTGAGCGAGCTGGTGGACGAGTCGCTGCCGCTGGTGGCCTCGCTCGCGCGCAGCTTCGGTATCGAGGTGCGCACGGGCAGCGTGCAAGGCGTCGCATGGGCCGACCGCATCCGGCTGCGCCAGGTGCTTATCAACCTGCTGACAAACGCCATCAAGTACAACCGGCCCGGCGGCGATGCGCTGGTGGACACGCTCGTCGAAGACGGTCATGTGCTGCTGCGCGTGCACGACACCGGCCGCGGGCTCAGCGACGAGCAGCGCGGCCACCTGTTCGAGCCCTTCAACCGGCTCGGCATCGAGCGCGAAGGCATCGAGGGCACCGGCATTGGCCTTGCGATCGTGAAGACGCTGGTCACCCGCATGGGCGGCGGCATCGCTGTCTCGAGCGAGCCCGGCCGCGGCTCGCTGTTCGAGGTGCGCCTGCAGCGCGTCGCGGCCGCGCAGTTGCAGCCGGCGGATGCGGTGACGCCGGCGCCGGACGCGCAGCGCGTGGCGCGCGCGCAGTTGCTCTACATCGAGGACAACCCGATCAACGTGATGCTGATCGAGGAGCTGGTGGCAAGTCGTCCGGGCCTCGCGCTCGTGTCGGAGCCCGATGGCACGCGCGGTGTCGCGCGTGCGCGTGAACTGAGCCCGGACCTCGTGCTGGTCGACATGCAGCTGCCCGACTTCGACGGCTTCGAGGTGCTGCGCCGCCTGCGCGCCGCGCCGGAAACGGCTGGCATCCGCTGCATCGCGGTGTCGGCCAACGCGATGCCCGACGACATCGCGCGCGCACTCGCCGCGGGCTTCCTCGAGTACTGGACCAAGCCGATCAACTTCGGCGCCTTTCTGCAGTCTCTGGAAGCCCTGCTGCACGCCGGGAGCCAGCAGGCGCCTTAGGCCTCGGCAGTTTCACGCTGGTTCGAGCAGCCCCTTCTTTCGCAGCATCGCCTGCGGCCCCGCGGGCCGGCCTCGGAAGGCGAGGTAGGCCTGCGAGGGTTCGACCGAATTCCCGGTCGAGTAGATGAACCGGCGCAGCTTGTCCGCGACGGCAGCGTCGAATGGGTTGCCCGCCTCGACGAAGGCCTCGAAACCGTCGGCCTCCAGCACCTCGGCCCACAGGTAGACGTAGTAGCCGGCCGCATAGCTCGAGCCGGAGAACAGGTGCTGGAAGTGCGGCAGCCGGTGGTTCATACCGATGCCCGGCGGCATGCCGATGCGCGCGAGCTGCGCCGTTTCGAACTCGGTGATGTCGGGCGCCTCCGCGCTGCTCAGCGAATGAATCGCCATGTCGACCAGCGCCGAGGCGGCGTAGCGCACCGTCTCGTAGCCCTGGTTGAAATTGCGTGCCGCCTTCAGCCGCTTCAACAGGTCGTCGGGAATCGGCTCGCCCGTCGCGTGGTGGCGCGCGTGCTTCTTCAGCAGCTCGGGCTCGGCCATCCAGTTCTCGAACAGCTGCGACGGCAGCTCGACGAAGTCGCGCAGCACGTTGGTGCCCGACAGCCGCTCGTAGGTCACGTTCGACAGCAGGCCATGCAGCCCGTGGCCGAATTCGTGGAACAGCGTGCGAGCGTCGTCGAAGCTCAGCAGCGTGGGCTGACCCGGCGCGCCCTTGGCGAAGTTGTTGTTGTTGACGACGATCGGCGTCACCTCGCCGCCATTGCGCATCTGCTGCCGGTACAGGCTCATCCA
>CAJPFZ010000525.1 GCA_905339355.1 Burkholderiaceae bacterium | reverse complement strand
CGGCAGCTCCAGCAGCACCGGCGCGCCGGCCAGCGTTTGCTGCCAGTACGCGCTTTGCGCCTGCAGCACCTCCCCGTCGAGCCAGCGCCGCTGCCACGTGGCGTAGTCGGCGTACTGGATCGGCAGTGCCGGCAGCGGGTCGTCGCGACCTTCGGCAAACGCCGTGTAGAGGGTGTTGAGCTCGTGCATGAACACGCCCATCGACCAGCCGTCGAACACGATGTGGTGCAGCGTGAGCAGCAGTGCATGGCGCTCGGGCGCGAGCGCGACCAGCCGCCCGCGGGCGAGCGGGCCGTTGCGCAGGTCGAACGGCGCGGCTGCTTCGTGCTCGACCAGGCGGCGCAGCGCGGTCTCGGCGTCTTGCTCGACTGCTTCCGCGAGCCCATGCTCCTGCAGCGTGAAGCCGCCATCGGGCGCGGCGATGCGCTGCACCGGTTCGCCGTCGACCACCTCGAAACAGGTACGCAGCGCCTCGTGGCGCGCCACGAGGCGGTTCAGCGCGCAGCGCAAGGCGTCGCGGTCCAGTGCGCCGTCCAGGCGCAGCGCGAAGCGCACGTGGTACGCGTGGTTCTCGCCCATCTGGGCGAGGAACCACAGGCGCTGCTGAGCGAACGACAGTGGCAGCGAAGTATCGCGGCGCGCTGGTTCGATCGGCGCCAGCGCCGCAGAGCGCCGTTTCAAGCCGGACTGCCGCGCGAGGCGCAGCAGCCGTTCGCGTTCAGCCAGAGGCAACGCGCTCACTTTGCGCTCTCCGCAGCGGGTGGCGCATCGACCCGTATCGTGTCACCGGCACCACGTCGCGCTGAAGGCAACGCGCCGAGCGCGAACCGAGCAGGCGACCGCAAAACACAAGGCCTTCGATTCGAACTGAACACGCTGCACCTTCGCCAGGAGTTCGGATGAAGACCAGCGTAGCAAGCACCCTCGCAGCGTCACTACGAGAAGGCGTAGGTCGCGTGGGCTGCGCCGACGGCGCCGCTCACGGACGCGCTTCGAGCGCCTCGATGTCCTCCATCGCGAACTGAGCCAGCTGGGCATCGACCACACGTTCGCTCAGCGCCGCGAGCGTCGGCGACTCGAACAGCTGCTGCAGCGGCAGTTCCACCTCGAGTTCCTGCCGCAAGCGCACGATCAGGCTCACCGCCACCAGCGAATGTCCGCCCAGGTCGAAGAAGTTGTCGTGGCGACCGACACGCTCGATCTTGAGCACGTCGGCCCAGATGCGCGACAGCGCACATTCGGTCTCGCCCTGCGGCGGCTCGTAAGCCGTGACTGCCGCGCACCCGTCTGCCGGCACCGGCAGCGCCTGGCGGTCAAGCTTGCCGTTCGGCGTGAGGGGAAGCGCGGGCAGCATCACGAACGCGGCAGGCACCATGACCTCGGGCAGGCTGGCTGCCAGGTGCGCGCGCAGGCCGTCGGCAGGCAGGCCCGGTTCATCCGTCACGCAGTACGCGACCAGCCGCTTGTCGCCGGGTTCGTCTTCGCGCAGCAGCACCACGGCCTGCCGCACGTGATCGTGTTCGAGCAGCCGCGCCTGGATCTCCCCCAGCTCCACGCGGAACCCGCGGATCTTCACCTGCCCGTCGGCGCGGCCAATGAATTCGAGGTGGCCGTCCGCCTGCCAGCGAACGATGTCGCCGGTGCGGTACAGCCGTCGGCCGGCCAGTTCCGCCGCGGGCGCGTCGATGAACTTCTCCGCGGTCAATGTGGGCTGGTTCAGGTAGCCGCGTGCCAGCCCGTCGCCGGCGACATGCAGTTCCCCCAGCGTCCCTGGTCCAGCGAGCCGGCCGTGTGCATCGAGCACGTGCCGCGCCGAGCCGGCGAGCCCGCGGCCGATCGGCACCGTCGCGCTGCGCGACAGCGACTCGGCATCGACTTCGAACCAGGCGCAGAAGGTGGTCGTCTCGGTGGGGCCGTAGACATGCAGCAGGCGCTTCGGCGATCCATGGG
>CAJPFZ010000524.1 GCA_905339355.1 Burkholderiaceae bacterium | reverse complement strand
GACCCGTCGTGCAGCGGCCTTTGCACTTCCAAGCCATCTCCTTCAGGGAGACTCCCATGAACGAGAACATCGTGCCGCGACGGCGGCGATGGTATGTTCTTGCCTCGCGTCCCCGGCCACGGGGATGGGGGGCCGGCGGTGCGGATCTTCATCTCGTATTCGTCAAAACATCGCGAGCTGTGCGATCGGCTGCGGCTGGCGCTCGAGGCAGACGGCCGGCATGAGGTTTTCGTCGACCGCTCCGACCTGTCGCCGGGCAAGCCATTCGATGAGACCCTGCGACGCGGCATCGCCGAGTCCGATCTCTTCCTCTTCCTCATCAGCCCGCAAAGCGTCAGCCCCGGCAGCTACGCGCGCGCGGAGCTGAGCCTCGCGCAGGCGCGCTGGAGGCACCCGGGCGGCCATGTGCTGCCGGTGATGGTCGAGCCGACGCCGATGGGCGATATCCCGGCCTACCTGCGCGCCGTCACCCTCCTCGAGCCGGCCGGCGACGTGGTGGCCGAGACGACCGCGGCCGTCGACGCGCTGCAGCCACGCGGGATCGGCCGATGGCGGCTGCCGCTCGCCGCGGCGGGGGTGCTGCTGTTGGCGGCGGCGGGCGTCGGCGCCTTCGTGTGGCAGCGCGGCCGTGCGAGCGAGGCGCAGGCAGAGGTCGCGCTCACCACCGCGCGCGAGCTGTGCGATTCCGGCAACCACGCGCTCGCCTGGCAGCGCTTCGACGACGCGGTGGCGCGCCATCCCGACAGGCCCGCGCTGCGGCAGTCGCGAGAGGATTGCGCCATGCGGTGGCTGCGCGAGATCCGCCTCAGCGGCGGCGAGGAGCGCTTCAGCGACGTCGTCAACCGCGTCCTGCCCCCGCTCGCCGAAGCAGCGGCCCTCGCCGGCGACGGGCAGCGTGCGGCCGACTTGCGCGCGCACATCGGCTGGGCCGATTTCCTGCGCGGCCGCGACGGCGCAACGCCGGTGAACCCGGAGGCGCACTACCGCAAGGCGCTGACACACGAAGCGGGCAACGTCTATGCGCATGCGATGTGGGGCCACCACCTGATGGCCACGCGCGGCTCGATCAGCGAGGCGCGCCAGCACTTCGCCGCGGCACTCACGGCCGGGCGCGAGCGCGCCTTCGTGCGCCGCTACCAGCTGTCGGCGATGCTGTTTCACCAGGAGCCGGCGACTGGCCGCGCCGAGGCGCTGCGCATCGCGACCGAGATGCGCCGTGCGGGCGAGACGATGGACGCATCGATGCGCGACCGCCTCTGGAGCAGCGTCTACCACGAGGTCTTCGTCAACCGCCAGGCGCCCGAGGTGCTGAAGCTGGCGCTGCGCGACGCCGGCGGGCCCAACACCTTCCGCTGGCTCTACCCGGAAGCCAAGGTGCGGCCCGACCGAAAGCGGCTGTGGCGCTTTCTGCTGGCCTCCGTGGAAGAAGCCGCCGGCGAGAAGAAGACGGCCCGCGCGCGTTTCGATGCATTGCGCGTGGAACTCCAACGCGAAGGCGCCACCGGCTCGATGCTCGACGGCACGCTGGCGGCCCTCGAACGGCTGAGCCTGAGCGCACCGGTGGCCGCCTCCGCGCCGCGCGCGGCAAGCGTCAGATGAACAGCGCGGCCACGAACACGCCAATCATCATGAAGGCGATGACGACCTTCGCGACCATGCCGATCATGATGCCGATCCACGTCGCCACGCCGACGTGCATCGCGCGCATCTCGTCGCGCCGCTCCAGGTACTCGCCGAGGGCAGCGCCGACCAGCGGCATGAAGAAGACGCCGACGAGGCCCATGAAGATGCCCACCACCGTGCCGACCGCAGCGCCGACGATCGCGAGCTTGCTGGCGCCGGCCCTCTTCGCGCCCAGCAGCCCGGCCACGTACTCGAGCACCCACGAGATCACCGCGAGCACGGCCAGCACCGTGAGCGTGACCCAGCCGACGCGCGTGAAGCCGTCGATCCATGCGCCGAGCACCGCACCGGCGAGCACCAGCGCGGTTCCGGGCAGGGCGGGCAGCACGGTGCCGGCCACGCCGATGACGATCAGCGCTGCGCTGCAGACCCAGAGAAATACATCCATGCAACGGCCTTTCGGGCGGAGAGAGTCCGCCGGCCGGTCAGTGTCGCATCAGCCCCGTCAAGCGGGAGTCAAGCGGGGGCGAGGACCGACACAGCGCCGATGCGCTCGGCCAGCGCCATGAAGTTGGGGATCAGCGACCTGCCCGCCTGGATGCCGGGGAAGTCGCTGACGACGAAGCTCTCGTTGCCCTTGCGCGCCTCGAAGCGGTAGCCGTCGGTGCCGAGCGCGCGGCCCGAGATCACGAGATCACTCGAGTCGGAGATCAGCACATGGTTGCCCACGCGCGACTCGGCTTCGAAGTGCTTGCTGCCCCGAACCACCTGAACCAGTATCCACATCGCATTCTTTCGTGTGCGTGGCGCCGCTCCCAAGGCCGGTGGCGCAGGCGGACCTGCAGAGCGTCGTTCACGCGGTGTGCCCGAGCATACGCGCCGCAGCGCGAGCGCCGGACATGCGCTACGCTGCGCGCCGTGAGCAAACGCGGCTTCCGCAACAACTACGGCGGTTTCGAACCCAAGGGCCTGGCCGAATTGCTGCGCTGGCGCTGGAACGCACAGCGCGGGGGCCTGCCGCCGCCGCCCACCACGCCGATCCCGTCGGTCGCGCCGGACCTTGCTCTCTTGCATCGAAACGCCGCAGGGGGCACGGCGATGCAGCCGGCCGTCACCTGGATCGGCCACGCGACCGTGCTCGCGCAGCTCGGCGGGCTCACACTGCTCACCGACCCGATCTTCTCGGAGCGCGCCTCGCCCTTCACCTTTGCCGGCCCCAGGCGGCACCAGCCGCCGGGCATGGCCCTGCACGAGCTGCCGCACGTCGACGTGGTGCTGGTCTCGCACAACCACTACGACCACCTCGACAGCGCGTCGGTGCAGGCGTTGAGCCGCCAGCGCGGCGGCGCGCCGCTGTTCATCGTGCCGCTCGGCCTGAAGGCGTGGCTGGCGGGGCAGGGCATCACGCGGGCTGTGGAACTCGACTGGTGGCAGGCCGAGGCGGTCGATACGCCGCGCGGTTCGTTCGAAGTCACGCTGGTGCCCGCGCAGCACTGGTCGGGCCGCGGGCTGAACGACCGCATGAACACGCTGTGGGGCGGGTTTGCCGTGCTTGCCGATCACTGCCACCTGTTCTACGCCGGCGACACCGGCTACTCGCGCGACTTCGAAGACATGCGCGCCCATTTCGCGCCGCGCCAGCGCGCCGAGGACGGCGGCGGCTTCGACATCGCCTTGCTGCCCATCGGGTCCTACGAGCCGCGCTGGTTCATGGCGCAGCAGCACGTCAACGTCGAAGAAGCGCTGCGCATCCATCAGGACCTCGGTGCCAAGCGCTCGCTCGGCGTGCACTGGGGCACCTTCGAGCTGACCGACGAGCCGCTCGACGAGCCACCGCGCATCCTGGTGCGCGAGCGCGCTGCAAAGGGGCTGGCCGATCACGAGTTCTTCGTGCTGGCGATCGGCGAGACACGCCTGCTCCCGCCGCGCGCAACGCGCACGTGACTACGAACCCGCGTCCTCCATCAACCTGACCAGCGTGTGCAGCACGCGATTGACGGGCGTGGCAATGCGCAGTGCCTCGCCGCGCCGCGCGACGAAGCCGTTCAGGTGATCGATCTCGCTGCGCCTGCCGCGGGCGAGGTCCTGCGCCGTCGACGACAGCTGCGCCGGCATCGTCTGCGCGAGGCGCCGCACCGCGGATCCAAGGTCGGAGGGCAGCGTCACGCTCTCGGCCTGCGCGACGGCGAGGCACTCCTGCACCACGTCGTGCATCACCGCCTCGACGCCCTCGCCTTGCACCATGCGGCCATACGGCAGCTGCGAGATGGCCGACAAGGCGTTGTACGCGCAGTTGAGGATCAGCTTCTGCCATAGCGCGCCGGCCACGTTGTCCGACACCTGTACCGGCACGCCGGCCGCGGCGAACAGCGCGACGAGTGCCTCATGGCCCGCGTGCTCGCCGATGACCAGCTCGCC
>CAJPFZ010000523.1 GCA_905339355.1 Burkholderiaceae bacterium | reverse complement strand
GGGACCTTGTGCTCAGTCGTGGCGCCGCCGCCGCGGATCGGCGGGCACCGGTTCCCAGCGGCCGTCACGGTGATAGCTGCCGTACTCGTCGTGGTGGCGGTCCTTCCAGTGGCGCTTGTGCTTGTGCTTGTGATGCCGGCGCCCATCGTCCCAGTAGCCGTTGGTGTAGACCACCTGCGCCGGCCGGTAGACCACCGGCTGGTGCACCACGACCGGCACCGGCCGATACACCACACGCGGCGGCGGAGCGTAGATCACGGGCGCCGGCTGATACACCACGGGCGGCGCAACATAGACGGGCTGCGGCGCATAGACGGGGCCGTTGGAGATCACGGTCGCCACTGGCGGCGTGCTGATGCCGACCGACCAGTAGACGTTGCCCGCCTGGGCGGCGCCCGCGGCCAGCAGGCCGGCCGCCGCAGCGAGTGCGATGGCGATCTTGTTGTTCATCGTCGACTCCTTGTCCGCGCAAGTCCTGCGCACCCATCAAACGGCGGTGGGTGGTGCTGCGGTTGACGCCCGCTCCTGGCGAGAAGGTAAACCTTGGTTTCAATGGTGAGCGGCACGGGCCCACCATAGAATCGGCGGCACTCTCCGCAGGCCCTGCCGCCCCATGAATTCTCCCCACAAGAAGTCCGCGCCCGCCCCGGGTGCCGACAGCGAACTGAAAACCAGCAATTTCCTGCGCCAGGTGATCGAGCGCGACCTCGCGCAAGGCGCCTATACCGGTCGACAGTGGGCGGGCACCCCCGGCGACGCGACGCAGCACGCCATGGGCGTGCCCGACCCGGCGCGCATCCGCACGCGCTTTCCGCCGGAGCCCAACGGCTACCTGCACATCGGCCACGCCAAGAGCATCTGGCTCAACTTCGGCCTCGCGCAAGAGTACGGCGGCGTGTGCCACCTGCGCTTCGACGACACCAACCCCGAGAAGGAAGAACAGGAGTACGTCGACGCCATCGTCGATGCGGTCAAGTGGCTCGGCTACGACTGGAACGCCCACGGCAGCAGCCATCTGTTCTACGCCAGCAACTACTTCGACTTCATGTACCGCGCGGCCGAGTACCTGATCGAAACCGGCCACGCCTATGTCGACGAGCAGACGCCCGAGCAGATGCGCGCGAGCCGCGGCGACTTCAACACCCCGGGCACCGACAGCCCGTTCCGCAACCGCTCGCCCGAAGAGAACCTGGCGCGCTTTCGCGAGATGCGCGACGGCCGGCACGCCGACGGCTCGATGGTGCTGCGCGCGAAGATCGACATGGCGAGCCGCAACATCAACCTGCGCGACCCGGCGCTGTACCGCATCAAGCGCGCCACGCACCACAACACTGGCGACACCTGGTGCATCTACCCGATGTACAGCTACGCGCACCCGATCGAAGACGCGCTGGAGAACATCACCCACAGCATCTGCACGCTCGAATTCGAGGACCAGCGCCCGTTCTACGACTGGACGCTGGAGCGCATCGTGCCGATCCTGCGCGAGCCGCAATTCCAGCGCGCGCGGCAGCTGATCGAGCGCATCGAGGGCGAAGGCGTGGAGGCCGGCAAGGAGTTTGCGCTGCGCTGCCACAACCACGCCGACAAGCTGTTCGCAAGCGACGCCGAGGCGAAGATGCGCGCGCTGTTCCAGCGCTGGGAACACGGCCCCGACCGCGTGGTGCACGACCTGGCAACCTTCTTCGCGCTGCTCAAGCACGAGACCGCGCAGTTCACGCCGCTGCTGCAGCACGCGCTGGCGGACGAACACCCGAACGTCTTTCTGCTGCCGCACCAATACGAATTCGCGCGGCTCAACCTCACCTACATCGTCACCAGCAAGCGCAAACTCAGGCAGCTTGTCGACGAGAAGCACGTCGACGGCTGGGACGACCCGCGCATGCCCACGCTCGTGGGCCTGCGCCGCCGCGGCTACACGCCGGAGAGCCTCAAGCTGCTCGCCGAGCGCAGTGGCGTCAGCAAGGCCGGCGGCTGGATCGACTACTCGAGCCTCGACATTGCGCTGCGCGACGATCTCGAAGGCAAGGCGCCGCGCGCCATGGCGGTGCTCGACCCGCTGAAGCTCAAGCTGACCAACTGGAGCGAGGTATTCGGCAGCGAGGCGCACCGCGAGCCGTGTTCGGCGCCGGCACATCCGCAGCACCCCGAGCTGGGCTTGCGCCGCTTCAGCCTCGGCCCCGAGGTCTGGATCGAACGCGACGATTTCGCCGAGGTGGCGCCCAAGGGTTTCTTCCGACTCTTCCCCGGCAACAAGGTGCGGCTCAAGTACGGCTACGTGATCGAATGCAGCGGCGCCGAGAAGGACGCCGCCGGCCAGGTGAGCGCCGTGCTCGCCCGCCTCGTGCCCGACACCAAGAGCGGCACGCCGGGCTCGGATGCGGTCAAGGTCAAGGGCACCATCAGCTGGCTCGGCGTGCACGACGCGCTGCCCGCCGAACTGCGCCTCTACGACCGCCTCTTCGTCGAGGAGCAGCCGGACGCGGGCGGGCGCGACTTCCTCAGCGTGCTCAATCCGCAGAGCAAGCGGGTGGTGGCGGGCTACGTCGAGCCGTCGCTCGCCTCGGCCGAACGCGGCGCGCGCTTCCAGTTCGAGCGGCACGGCTACTTCATCGCCGAGCCGACGGCGCACTCGGCCGCGGCACCGGTGTTCAACCGCATCACGGGGCTGAAGGACTCATGGGGCAAGTGAGGGTGCGATGAGGCTCACGCTCGGCATCACGATCGCAACGGCGCTGTGGGCCAGCGTGCCAAGCGCCACAACTGCGGCCGAGCCGCTGTTCGTCCCGCTGCGCCCCCTGACCAGCGACTACGAGGTCATCTACGGCGACCCGACCAAGGCCGGCAAACCCTTCGTGATGCGCATTCGCGAGCTGGCCGTCACGATGATTCCGCCGCACACCCATCCGGTGGACGAGCACATCACCGTGCTGCAAGGCAGCCTGTTCTTCGCGGTCAGCGAGACCGTCGACATGAACCTGCTGAAGGAATACAAGGCGGGCAGCTACATCTTCATTCCCAAGGGCCGCACGATGTTCGGCCGCGCGACCGAGGCCGCCGTGGTTCAGGTGCACGGGGTGGGTCCCTTCGACATCCACTGGCGCGAACCCACGGTGACCTTCGACCATCCGGAAGGGCGCACGCGCTTCCGGCATGCCCGAGGCCAGAAGGTGAACACGCCGCGCGGGCCCGGCGAGATCAAACAAGGCTGGTCCTCGGGCCGCATCATCCAGTACGAGGTAATGGGCACGAGCGGCGAGCTGTTCATGGCCCACGAGGCCGACGTGGCGCCGGTTCGTTGACGCCGACGGCGACGGTTGCCGTGCAGCCGGCTACACCGCGACGCAGCTCACCGGCACACCCAGCCGCCTGATCTCGTCCAGCCCCTCGTGTCGCTCGTCGGCTGTGGTCAGCAGACTGCCGAGCTGCTCCGCCGGCGCGACGCGGTAGGCGAGTCGGGTGCCGACCTTGGCGGCGGTCGCCAGCGCGATGCTGCGTGTCGCATGCGCCAGCATCGCCTGCTTGACGGCCACCTCCTCGAACTCGTGAACGCTGATGCCGGCCGCGGCGCTCACCGCGCAGACACCGAGCACGCACAGGTCCGCCTGCACACCCTCGATCAGCCGCAGGGCCTGCGGGCCGCAGAATGAAGCTGTCGCGGGCTGCAAGCGGCCGCCCGGCATGATCACCTCGCAGCGCGGGTGGTCGCACAGGGCGAGCGCAACTTCCGGGCTGGTCGTGATCACGGTGAACGGCAGGCTTCTCGGCAGGCGCCGCGCGAGCAAGCCGTTGGTCGTGCCGCTGTCGATGATCAGCAACTCGCCGCCGTGAAACTGCGGCAACAGCGCCTCGACCAGCGCGACCTTCTCGGTTTCGTCGATGCCTAGGCGCTGGTTCCAGCTGGCTCTCGGCGGCACCGGCGCGCCGGCCGGCAGCGCACCGCCGTGCACGCGTCGGAGCAGCCCTTGCTCGGCCATCTCGGCGAGGTCGCGGCGGATGGTGTCGTCGGACACCCGAAAGCGCTGCACCAGCTCCTGCGCTCTGAGCTTGTGGTGTTCGGCCAGCAGCTCGGCGATGCGCTGACGGCGCTCGTCGGCCAACAGGTCGGCTTCGCGCGGGGCGGCCTTGCGCGCCATCGTTCAGCGCCTCAGCGCGCGCCCGCTCGCCAGGACACCGCTGCCCAGCGCCGCGGCGACCACGATCAGCAGCGAGGTCTCGAACGACGCCAGCGCGGACCACAGGCCGACCAGCGCCGGCCCGATCAGGAAGCCAGCGAAGCCGACTCCCGAGACGAAGGCAATCGCGCTCTCGGGCGACGCCGAGCCGGCACGTGGCGCCAACGCGAAGAGGATCGGAATCACGTTCGACAGGCCGAGCCCGACCAGCACGAAGCCGAGCAAGGCGAGCGCCGCATGACCGGCAAAGACACACAGCAGCGCGCCCGCGGCAGCAAGCAGGCAGCCGGGCCACAGGACCGCCGCGCCGCCGAAGCGGTCGCGCAGCGCGTCGCCCGAGAAGCGGCCGAAGGCCATGGCGGCGGAAAACAGGCCGAAGCCCGCAACCGACAGGCCGAGCGGCATCGTCCAAACCTGCGCCATGTAGACCGCCGACCAGTCGTACATCGTGCCTTCGCACAGCAGGCACAACAACGCGGCAAGCGCGATGCGCCACGGCAGCCCGGCGGCACCGGCGGCTGAGCCCGTCCGCGCCAAGGGTGCCGCAGCGCGTGTCTCGGGGGCGGCCAGGGCAAGCAGCGAGATCAGCAGCGCCGCCGGTGCCGCGAGCCAAAGCGGGTGCAGCCCGCTCCAGTCGACCGACGCCGCGGCCGCAGCCGCGAGCACGCCACCGAGGCTGAACATCGCATGCAGTTTGGACATCAGCGAGCGGCCGTGGTCACGCTCGAGCTCGACAGCGGAACTGTTGATCGCCACATCGAACGCAGCGCTGGCCCATCCGAGCACGAAGGCGAGCACGGCGAGCGGGAGCGTCTCGTCGACGAGCATGGTGCCGACCAGCGCGTAGCCAGCCAGCGGCCCGGTCACCCGCACGAAGGAGCGCGGGCCGATGGCGCGCATCAGTCGCGCGCAGCCCAGGAAGGCCAGCACCGCCCCGGCGGCCATGACCAGCAGCACCGCGCTCAGGGCCTGCGCGGTGTAGCCGAAGCGCGTTTGCAGGGCGGGCAGCTGCGTGGCCCACGCGCCCATCGTGAGGCCGAGTGCCAGGAACTGCGCGCCGACGAGCATCACGCGCAGTCGCGCGCGCGCTTGGCCACCGAGGGGCCACGGTGAACCGGTGAGGATGCTGTTCATCTGAAACCGCTAAAACACGCAAATATCAGCATAACACCGCAACCAAGCAGCGGCGACTGCGGGGGCTTTCGGCCGGACGGAAAGCGGCGGCTCGCGCCACGCGGTTTCCCATGACAGCGAACCTGCGTTGCCTCAGACTGCACCCATCCACACCACGGAGACTGCCATGACCCATACGCCTCCCGAATCGAAGGCATGGCCGCACGCCGGCGCCGCCGATCGCCCATCGGCATCGGGCGAACAGATGGGCCGCCGCGAACAGCCGGCGTCGGACGCTCCGACAGCCGCAGACGACGGCATGGATGAGATGGGCTCGCCGTTCCCAGAGGCGGGCCGCCACGAAGGCGACACCCCCGATCGCGACACCGGCCGCACCCAGGCGAAGGACGCCGAGCGCCGCTGACCCCGAAAATCGGCCGGCGGCGGGCGCCGCACTAACGCAGCGGCGCCGCCTCGTCGGTCTGCTCGGCCACCGCTTCGCGCGGTGCGCCTTCGCGCCGCAGCTGGCCCTGCAGCGCCTGCATCTCCTCGCCCAGCGCGGCGCGCGCCTTCGCATCGAGCAGCTTGCACACCTTCGGGAAGAGGTGCTCCTCCTCTTCCTCGTGATGGTGCTCGGTCTGCTCCTTGAGCACCTTGAACTTCGGCTCGAATGTCTGCGCGTCGGGCGCGAGCGCCAGCAGGTCGGCCAGCAGCCGCTTGAGCGACAGGTGCTCCTCCAGCGACTCGAGCAGCACGTCCTCGGTCCGCGCGGCACGCACCGCCGGATAGAACACCTGCTCCTCCGAGGCGATGTGCACCGTCAGGTGGTCGCCCACCTCGGCCAGCAGCTTCGAGCGCTCGGCATCGGAGGCGGCGTCCTCCAGCTTCTGCATGCCTTGTTCCAGCATGCGGTGCTGCTGGATCAACAGTTCGACGGCGTCCATGTGAAATCTCCTGAAGTGGCGGGGTTCAAACGCGGCTCACGGTTTCTTGCGTGCGCTCATGCGGGGGTGCGACAGCGGGCGGCGCTTCGCGCGCCAGCTCGAGGATGCGAAACGGCGGCCGCTCGGGCCAGGTCCGCAGCAGCAAAGGCCGCGCCACGTTGTAGACCGGCACGCCGTTGACCGTCTTGCCTTCGGGCGTGCCGCGGTGCGCGTGGCCGTGCACCACCGCCGCGACGGGGTAGCGCACCAGCGGGTCTTCGAGCCGGCTGCTGCCGAGAAAGGGGTAGATCTCCAGGGGCTCGCCCTCCACCGTGCCGGCGATCGGCGCGTAGTGCAGGAGCGCGATGCGCTGCGCGGTGCGCAGCTTCGCCAATGCCGATTCGAGTTTGAGCGCCTCTTGGATCGCCTCGTTGACGAACTGCTTGATCGCGAGTTCGCCCCAGGGCCCGAGCGAGCCGCGGCCGAATCCGCCGCAGAAGCCCTTGGCGCCGGCGATGCCCACACCGTGGATCTCGCAGGCCTCGCCGTCGAGCACACGCACGCCGCCCGCCGTCAGGATGCTGATCACGTCGGCATGTGCGCCCGATTCGTAGTCATGGTTGCCGAGCACCGCGACGATCGGCACCTTGACCACGCCCAGTTCCTCGGCCAGCACCTTGGCTTCCTCGGGCAGGCCGTAGTCGGTCAGGTCGCCGCACAGCAGCAGCGCGTCCGCGGCGTGCGACGCCTGGGCAAAGAACTCGCGCAGCGTGCCCGCCGACTCCTTGCGGCAGTGCAGATCGCCGACCGCTGCGAAGCGGACCGTCTGGCTGTTTTCGATGCCCATGCGCATTCCTCGTCTGTTCGTCGTTGAAATCTCCCTGCAAACGAGGCTCCCGCCCATGGCATGCCCCTTGCCCTGCGGTTCTCATCTCCGTTCCCGGTGCACAAAACCATGACCGAAGCGCTGGCCGTTCCGCCGCTGGAGACCGACCCGCCCACCGCCGCGTTCTACCGCAACGTGCTGGAAACGCTGACTGCCGAGGAGGTGCCCTTCCTGGTCGGCGGCGCATTCGCCTTCGCCTGCTTTACCGGGATTCATCGCAACACCAAGGACCTCGATCTGTTCATCCGCCGCGAGGACTACGAGAGGGTCGAGTACGCGCTGCGCCACACCGGCTACAGCACCGAACTCACTTTCCCGCATTGGCTGGCGAAAGTTCATTGCGGAGAAGCTTTCGTCGACCTGATCTTCAACTCGGGCAATGGCATCTCGCCGGTGGACGAGCACTGGTTCGCCCACGCGCCGCGGGCCGAGGTGCTGGGCGTGCCGGTACTGATCTCGCCGGCCGAGGAGGCGATCTGGTCCAAGGCGTTCATCATGGAACGCGAGCGCTACGACGGCGCCGACGTGGCGCACCTGATCCACGCCCGGGGGCACCGCTTGGACTGGCGCCGCCTGCTGCAGCCCTTCGGCGCGCACTGGCGGGTGCTGCTGAGCCACCTGGTGCTGTTCGGCTTCATCTACCCCGGCGAGCGCTCGCTGGTGCCGGCGTGGCTGCTCGACGAGCTGCTCGACCGCCTGCGCGACGAAACATGGCAGCCGGCGCCGCCGACCCGCGAATGTGCCGGTACCCTGCTGTCGCGTGAGCAATACCTGCACGACACCGAACGGCAGGGCTACGAAGACGGCCGGCTGGCGCCCGCGAGCACGATGACGGCGCAAGACGTGGCGAGCTGGACCGAAGCGATCCCAAGCCGGCAGGATGCGCAGCCGGCGGGCTGAGGGGTTCAGACGCGAGCGTCGGACGAGCGGCCGCCTTCGCTGCGGTACGCTGCGGCCCATGACCCTGCTCCAGCGTTTCCTGCCCGAGTTCCAGTTCAGCGAGTCGCATCACCTCACCATCCACGCGCCACCGGCACAGGTACTCGATGCCGCGGCGCGGATCGATCTTGCCGACGATCCGATCGTCGCTGCGCTGCTCAGGATGCGGAGCTGGCCGGCTCGGCTGGCGCGAACCTTCGGCGCTCGGGAATCGGTGGACAACTGGCGCCGCTTCGGCCTCGCCAACTTCGTGCCGCTGGGCCGCGATGCCGATCGCGAAGTGGCTTACGGCCTCGTGGGCCGTTTCTGGCAATCGTCGGGCGGCCTGGTGCCGATGCACAGCCCCGAGGCGTTTGCGCGTTTCGGCGAGCCGGGTGTCGCCAAGCTGGTAATGAGCTTCAGCGTGCAGCCGGCGGGCGATGCAACACGCCTGAGCACATCCACCCGGGTGCACTGCCCCGATGCCGAGTCGCGGCGGCGCTTCACGCCGTATTGGCTGCTGATCCGGCCGGCCAGCGGCTTCATCCGCATGCGCGGGTTGAGGCGAGTCAAGACACTGGTGGAGCAGGCGCCGGTCGGGAGCGGCACGGGGCCGGCCCGATGAGAAGTCGGCTGCGAGTTGCCGCTTCCGGGAGCCTTCTGCTGGCTCTGCTGGCGGCGTTCGCCATCTGGGCGCTGGCGCCGCCCCGCGACGGCGTGACCGTGCGCACCGTGCACTACGGCCATCAGGCGCGCCACCGTGCCGACATCTACGAGGCCGCGTCCCCCGCCGCAGCAGCGCGCCGGCCGGCGCTGCTGCTGATCCACGGCGGCGGCTGGCGCGCAGGCGGGCGCGGCGAGCTGGCCGGCCTGGCGCGCTGGCTGGCGCAGCAAGGCATGCTGCCGGTCGCGATCGACTACCGC
>CAJPFZ010000522.1 GCA_905339355.1 Burkholderiaceae bacterium | reverse complement strand
GCAACGGCGCGCACGACGTACCAGCCGGTCGCCGTCACTTGCACTGCGCCCGGCTCGATCTCGATCAGCCCGGCCTCGGCCAGCGGGGCGAGCTGCTCCAGCTCGCTCTTGAAGTAGTCGCGCATGTTGATCAGGTGCGCGAGTTCGATCGACTCGAACTCGACGCGGCCCTGACACATCAGCGCCATGATGACGGCGCGGCGCACGACGTCGTCGCGGCTCAGCGCGACGCCGCGAACCACCGGAAGCTGCCCGTTCTTCAGCGCGTCGTAGTACTCCGGCAGCGTCTTCGCGTTCTGGTGATAGGTCGCGCCGATGCGGCCGATGGCCGAGACGCCGAGCGCCACGAGGTCGCAGTCGGGCTGCGTGCTGTAGCCCTGGAAGTTGCGGTGCAGCCGCCCCTGGCGCTTGGCCACGGCGAGTGCGTCGTCGGGCAGCGCGAAGTGGTCCATGCCGATGTAGTTGTAGCCGCGCCCGAGAAAGCCGGCGATCGCACCGCCCAGCATGTCGATGCGCTGGCCGGCCGTGGGCAGGTCGTCGGCGACGATGCGTCGCTGCGGCTTGAAGCGTTGCGGCAGATGGGCGTAGGCGTACAGCGCGATGCGGTCGGGCCGCAGCTCGCCGATCTGCGCCACCGTGCGCGCAAAGCTCTCGGGCGTCTGCTTGGGCAGGCCGTAGATCAGGTCGGCATTGATCGAATCGAAGCCGAGGCCGCGTGCGCTCTTCATCAGTTCCAGCACGCTCTCGTAGGGCTGCACGCGGTGCACCGCCTGCTGCACCTGCGGGTCGAAGTCCTGCACACCGAAGCTGATGCGGTTGAAGCCCAGCTGGCGCAGGTGGGCGAGGCGCTCGGCGGTCACGGTGCGCGGGTCCACCTCGATCGACATCTCGGCGTCGTCGCTCACGCGGAAGGCGCGCCTGAGAGATCCCATCACGCGGTCGAGCTCGGCGTCGGACAGGAAGGTCGGCGAGCCGCCGCCGAAGTGCAGCTGAGACACCTGCTGCGTGCTGCCGAGCGCGTCACGCACCAGGCCGATCTCGACATCGAGAGCGTCGAGGTATTCGCCGGCGCGTTCGTGGTGTTTGGTGATGACCTTGTTGCATGCGCAGTAATAACAGACCGACTCGCAGAACGGGATGTGGACGTAGACCGACAACGCGGGCGACGCACCCACACGCGCGCCAATCGCGCGCTGGCCGAGCGCCTGGACACAATCGTCCGGGCCGAATGCCTCCACGAAGCGGTCGGCGGTCGGGTAGGAGGTGTAACGCGGGCCGGGCGTGTCGAAGCGGCGAAGCAGCGCTTCGGACAGCACGGGAGGGGCGTCGGTGAGCTTGGTGGATAGAGCTTGAGGCATGGGGGGCATGTTGCCGAAGGGCTTTTCGAGCGACCTTGACCTACCGCAAGGCTTGAGCATGGTCCGCGGCGAACAATCGCCCCCATCGAGCCACATCATCGGACCCCTTGCCCCATGAGCGCCCTTCCTGCCGTGATGCCGATCAAGGCAAGCTCCCTGAAAGTCGCCTGTTCAAGCTGCAATCTCCGCGAGCTGTGCCTGCCGGTGGGCTTTTCCGATCAGGAGCTTGAGCGATTGGACACGATGGTCGCCACGCGCCGTTCGGTGCACCGCGGCGACACGCTGTTTCGCATCGGCGACCCGTTCGAGGCGGTGTATGCGGTGCGCACGGGCTTCTTCAAGACCCGGGTCTCGTCCGAGGACGGGCGCGATCAGGTCACCGGCTTCCAGATGGCCGGCGAGCTGCTGGGGCTCGACGGCATCAGCACCGACCGCCACAGCTGCGATGCGGTGGCGCTGGAGGATTCGCAGGTCTGCGTGATTCCCTACGGTCAGCTCGAGCACCTGTCGCGCGAGTTCACCGATCTGCAGCGCCAGTTCCACAAGATCATGAGCCGCGAGATCGTTCGCGATCACGGCGTGATGCTGCTGCTTGGCAGCATGCGGGCTGAAGAGCGGCTGGCTGCCTTCCTGCTCAACCTCACTCAGCGGCTGCAGGCGCGCGGCTTCTCGCCGTGTTCGCTCGTGCTGCGCATGACGCGCGAAGAGATCGGCACCTACCTCGGCCTCAAGCTGGAGACGGTCAGCCGCTGCTTCTCGAAGTTCCAGGAAGACGGCGTGCTGCAGGTCAAGCAGCGGCAGATCCGGATCATGGATCAGGACGCGCTGCACAAGCTCGTCAACGGCGCCACGGGCTGAACGCCCCCCGCGCCGCCCGGACGTCTACCCCTGCGCCTCGGGCCCGGGCTGCTCCAGCAGCATCGTGATGGCGCCCGACGTGGCGATCACGCCCCAGTAGATGAAGAAGGTCACCGAGTAGACGGCGCTGCGCGACCAGTCGATCGCCTCGCCGCCGAACCAGTGCAGGCTGCTCGGATCGACCACCGCGAAGGTCATCATCTCCAGCACGCCGGCCATCACGAAAGCCGGCCAGAGGATCAGCAGCAGACGTTCGCGCAGCGGCCGCGGCGGCGGCAACACCGGCGCGCGGCGCGGCACGAAATCAACGCTTTGCGGCGACGACATGGTTGCGCGCCTGCGCGGCGGGTGTGAGCGTCTCGGCCTTTGGCGTTGCGCTGACGCGCAGCGGCACGTCGCCGCCACGCACGGCAATCACCGTCGTGGCAACGGCGGCCACCACCACCAGCGCCGGCCCGCCGACCACCAGCCACATCATCGCCACGCGCCACCATGGCAGTTGCGGCTCGAGCACGTCCTGTTTCATCTTGACTCCTGGTCTGCGGTTCAGCGCGGCACGACGAAGGTCGACTTCTCGCTGACCGCCGTGCGGGCATCGGTGAGCGACGCGATGTGAAAGCGTATCGGATGGGCGCCCGCCCCCGCCGCCTGTGCGGACTCGGGCGGCACCTGCACGGCCACCGTGACCCAGCGCGCCTGCGCAGGCGCGACCTCGACCTCGGTGGTGTTGGCGAGCGCCGCGCCGGCGATGCCCTCGACGCTGACGCGATAGCGCTGGGTCTGCTCGGTGGCGTTCATCAGCTGCAGGCGGTAGAGATTCTCGATGCGGCCGTTGTCCACCAGCCGCGCGAGCGTCGTGCGGTCGCGCACCACGTCGACCTTCAGCGTGTGGCGCAGCGACAGGCTGACGACGAATGCCGCCGAGATCGCGATCAGCACGCTGCCGTAGATCAGCACCCGCGGCCGGAACACGCGCCGCATCATCTGCTGCGAGCTCCATTTGCGGTCGAGTCCGTTCTGCGTCGCATAGCGGATCAGGCCGCGCGGGTACTTCATCTTGTCCATCACGCCGTCGCAGGCGTCGATGCAGGCGGTGCAGGCGATGCATTCGTATTGCAGCCCGTTGCGGATGTCGATGCCCACCGGGCAGACCTGCACGCACAGCTCGCAGTCGATGCAGTGGCCGAGATTGGCGGCCGCGAGATCGGTGTTGCGCCCGCGCGTGCCGCGCGGGTCGCCGCGCGCCGCGTCGTAGCTCACGATCATCGTGTCGCGGTCGAACATCGCGCTCTGGAA
The DNA here is from genome assembly GCA_905339355.1 of Burkholderiaceae bacterium. Lineage (GTDB taxonomy): Bacteria > Pseudomonadota > Gammaproteobacteria > Burkholderiales > Burkholderiaceae_C > Albitalea. Next base: position 17,214 of record CAJPFZ010000522.1, on the reverse strand, counting down.
GCGCGCATACGGGCACATGTACTTGCACACCTGCTCGCGCAGGAAGCCCGCGTTGCCGTAGGTCGCGAGGCCGTAGAAGTTGACCCAGAACCACTCCCACGGCCCGAAGCCGAGCGTGAAGGCCTGCTGCCACATCGTCTGGATCGGCGTGAAGTAGCCGACGAAGGTGAAGCCCGTCCACAGGCCGATGGTGAGCCAGACCGCGTGCTTGGCCGTCTTGCGCCCGAACTTCTGCCACGACCAGGGCCCGGCATCGAGCTTCATGCGCGCGCCGCGCTCGCCTTCGATGCGGCGCTCAATCCACAGGAAGATCTCGGTGTAGACGGTCTGCGGGCAGGCGTAGCCGCACCACAGCCGCCCGCCCACGGCGGTGAAGAAGAACAGCGCGTAGGCCGAGAGGATCAGGATGCCCGTCAGGTAGATGAAGTCCTGCGGGTACAGCACCAGGTCGAAGATGTAGAAGCGCCGCGCCGACAGGTCGAACAGCACCGCCTGGCGCCCGTTCCACGGCAGCCACGGCAGGCCGTAGAACACGATCTGCGTGAGCCAGACCATCACCCAGCGCCAGCGCGCGAACCACCCGTGCACCGAGCGCGGGTAGATCTTCTTCTGCTTCTCGTACAGCGAGACCAGTGCCGGCTCGGCGGCCTTGATGGGAATGACGCGTGCTGTTGCGCCGACCGGTTTGGTCATCGTCTACTGCGGTGTGACCGGCCCATGGTTCGAGAGTCCCCACACATAGGCGGCCAGGACGTGAATCTGTTCGGCGGTGAGCCGCGACGCGTGCGCGGGCATCACGTTGGTCTTGCCCTTGGTGACCATCGCGACCACCGCATCCTCGCCCCAGCCGTGCAGCCACACCTTGTCGGTGAGGTTGGGCGCGCCGAGCGCGGGGTTGCCTTTGCCCTCAGCGCCGTGGCAGGCGGCACAGACCGCGAACTTGGAGCGGCCCAGCTGCGCCGCAATGCTGTTGTGCGCGCTGCCCGACAGGCTCAGCACGTAGTGCGCGACGTTGCGCACATCCTCTGCCGTGCCCACCGCGGCTGCGATCGGCGGCATCGCGCCCTGGCGGCCGCTGGTGATCGTCTCCGCGATCTTCTCGGGCGTGCCGCCCCACAGCCAGTCGGCGTCGGCGAGGTTCGGGAAGCCCTTGCTGCCGCGCGCGTCCGAGCCGTGGCAGGTGGCGCAGTTGTTGGCGAACAGCCGCTCGCCGATCGCCATCGCCTGCGGGTCGCGAGCGAGCTCCTCGGCCGGCTTGGCGGCGAGGCCCGCGAACAGCGGCGCCGTGACGGCGCGTGCCTTCGCCTGCTCCTGCTGGTGCTGGCCGAGGCTGGTCCAGCCCAGGCTGCCGGGCACGCTGCCCAGGCCGGGGTAGACCGCGAGGTAGATGCCCGAGAAGACGATCGTGATGACGAACAGCCACATCCACCAGCGCGGCAGCGGGTTGTTCAGTTCCCGAAGGTCTTCGTCCCAGACGTGGCCGGTGGTGTTGTCGCTGGCCATCACGCGGCGTCGCGCCGCGATGATCAGCAGCGCGAGGCAGGCCAGGAGGCCGGCCACTGTGGCGATCGCGATGTAGAGCGACCAGCCGCTGTTGAAGAAGTCACTCATCGCATCTCTCCCTTGTCCCTGCAGGCCCGATCGGCCGGCGGCTCCTGTTCGTCGAGGAAGGGCAGCTGGGCCGCCGCTTCATGCGCAGCCTTGCGCGCCGGCCACCAGGTCCACGCCAACAGCGCGACGAAGAGCATGAGTCCGAGCAGCGTGACGAGGCTGCGGATGTCGTTGATATCGATCTGCATGGCTGCGCTCACTTGACGTGCGTACCCAGCGACTGCAGGTAGGCCACGATGGCGTCCATCTCGGTCTTGCCTTTCACCGCATCGGCGGCCGCGGCCACGTCGGCCTCGCTGTAGGGCACGCCCAGGCGGCGCATCGCCACAATGCGCGGCGCCATGCTGGCTGGGTCGATCGCCTGTCGCTCGAGCCACGGATAGGCCGGCATGTTCGACTCGGGCACCAGGTCGCGCGGGCCGGCCAGGTGCAGCCGGTGCCACTCGTCGCTGTATTTGCCGCCCACGCGGTGCAGGTCGGGCCCGGTGCGCTTGCTGCCCCATTGGAAGGGCCGGTCGTAGACGAACTCGCCCGCGACCGAGTAGTGGCCGTAGCGCAGCGTCTCGGCATGCAGCGGCCGAACCATCTGCGAATGGCAGTTGTAGCAGCCCTCGCGCACGTAGATGTCGCGCCCCACCAGCTGCAGCGGCTCGTAGGGCTTGAGCCCCGCCACCGGCTGGGTCGTCGAACGCTGGAAGAACAGCGGCACGATCTCGACCAGGCCGCCCACCGCGATGACCACCAGGATCAGCACGATCATCAGGAAATTGCTGGTCTCGATGCGCTCGTGGCCGCCGACCTTGTTCTCATGAGCCATTGACTCTTACTCCTTAAGCGTGGGCGAGGTGCGGGATCATGGCCGGCTGCGCACGGCCGCTCTTGATCGTCATCACGACGTTCCAGGCCATCACCAGCATGCCGGTGAGGTAGAGCAAGCCGCCGATGAGGCGCACCACGTAGAAGGGCCACGTCGCCTTGACCGACTCGACGAAGGTGTAGACCAGCGTGCCGTCGGTGTTCAGCGCGCGCCACATCAGGCCCTGCATCACGCCCGCGATCCACATCGCGGCGATGTACAGCACGATGCCCAGCGTGGCGATCCAGAAGTGCAGGTTGATCGCCGGCACGCTGTACATCGTGGTGCGGCCGAACATGCGCGGAATCAGGTAGTAGAGCGAGCCCATGGAGATCAGGCCGACCCAGCCGAGCGCACCGCTGTGCACGTGGCCGACCGTCCAGTCGGTGTAGTGCGACAGCGCGTTGACCGTCTTGATCGACATCATCGGACCTTCGAAGGTCGACATGCCGTAGAAGCTCAGCGCGACGATCAGGAACTTGAGGATCGGGTCGTCGCGCAGCTTGTGCCACGCGCCCGACAGCGTCATCACGCCGTTGATCATGCCGCCCCAGCTCGGCGCGAGCAGCACCAGCGAGAACACCATGCCCACCGACTGCGCCCAATCGGGCAGCGCGGTGTAGTGCAGGTGGTGGGGGCCCGCCCACATGTAGGTGAAGATCAGCGCCCAGAAGTGCACGATCGACAGCCGGTACGAATACACCGGGCGCTCGGCCTGCTTGGGGATGTAGTAGTACATCATTCCGAGGAAGCCGGCCGTCAGGAAGAAGCCCACCGCGTTGTGGCCGTACCACCACTGCACCATCGCGTCCTGCACGCCGGCGTAGGCCGAGTAGCTCTTCCACAGGCTGACCGGCATCGCCGCACTGTTGACGATGTGCAGCAGCGCCACGGCCAGGATGAACGAGCCGAAGAACCAGTTGGCGACGTAGATGTGCTTGACCCGGCGCACGCCGATGGTGCCGAAGAACACGACCGCGTAGGCGACCCACACCACGGCGATCAACAGGTCGATCGGCCACTCGAGTTCGGCGTATTCCTTGCCGCTCGTGTAGCCGAGCGGCAGGGTCACCGCGGCCAGCACGATGACGGCGTTCCAGCCCCAGAAGGTGAACTTCGCGAGCCAGGGCAGGAACAGCGGCACCTGGCAGGTGCGCTGCACGACGTGGTAACTGGTGGCGAACAGCGCGCAGCCGCCAAACGCGAAGATCACCGCGTTCGTGTGCAGCGGGCGAAGTCGACCGTAGCTGAGCCAGGAAATCCCGTGGGTGAGGTCCGGGAAGGCCAGCTGCGCGGCGATGATGACGCCCACCAGCATGCCCACCACCCCCCACAACACGGCGGCCAGCGCAAAGCCGCGCACGGTTTCATCCGTGTAACTCACCGGCGCCGCAGCTTGCGCGTTCGCAACCATCTAGACCCTCCGTTCCGTCTGTCAATGACCAGGGAGGGATTTTTGGTTGTTGACCTCTCAGAAGCCTTGACTTGGGTCAACCGGATCCGGATCGGGTTCGAGAATCGCCTCGCCGTGCCGGTCGAGGTCGTCGAACTGCCCGCCATGCAGCGCCCAGGCGAACACGCCGATGATGGCCAGCACCAGCACCGCGGACAGCGGGATCAGCAGGTAGAGGATGTCCATCTCACACCACCGTGCCATCGGCTGCGCCGATCGACAACCGCGTGGAATTCAACACCACGAACAACGAACTGCAAGCCATGCCCAGGCCCGCCGCCCACGGGGGCAGCCAGCCGGCGAGCGCGAGCGGCACGCAGGCGGCGTTGTAGGCCGCCGCCCAGGCGAAGTTCTGGCGCACGACGCGCAGCGCCTGCTTGGCCTTCGATCGTGCGGCCACGATGTCGCCGAGCCGGTTGGACACCAGCACGCCATCGGCCTGGGCGCGTGCCACGAGCGCGCCCTCGCCCATCGCGAACGAGACATCGGCCTGCACCAGCACCGGGGCATCGTTGATGCCGTCGCCCAGCATGGCCACCACCTCGCCGCGCGCCTGCGCCGCCTGCACGGCCGCGAGCTTGTCCTCGGGCGCCATCGCACCCGAAGCAGCCACACCGAGCGCCGAGGCGACACGCTGCGCACGCTGCTCGTCGTCGCCCGACAACAGCACCACCCGCACGCCGTCGCGCTGCAGCGCCTGCACGGCCTGCGCCGCATCGGCACGCAGGCGCTCGTCGAAGATGAAGCAAGCGAGCGCCAGGCCGTCGCGGCTCAGGCAGGTGTGCACCACCGGCTCCCGCTGCGCGACCGACGCACCGGCCCAGGCCGCGGCGCCGAGCCGCCAGCGCCGGCCGGCGGCATCGATGCCTTCCAGGCCCTTGCCCGGAACCTCGGCCAGCTGCCTCCATGCGACGTCGGCAGCGTCGAAGGCCTCGCGCACCGCTTTCGCCACCGGGTGCTGCGACCACGCGGCGAGCGACGCCGCGATCGACTGCAATTCGTGGGCTTCTTGCACGTCGGCCGGCGCGAGGCGCCGCATCGCGACGCAATGCAGCCCGCCCTCGGTGAGTGTGCCGGTCTTGTCGATGAACAGCGTCTGCACGCGCGCGAGCCCCTGGATCGCGTCGAGGCGGCGCAGCAGCAGCCCGCGCCGGCCCATGGCGCCGGCCGCCGACAGCAGCGCCGAGGGCGCCGCCAGCGACAAGGCGCAGGGGCAGGTCACGATCAGCACCGAGACGACGACCCAGACCGCCCGCGACGGCTCTATCACGCTCCACACAGCCGCCGCACCTGCCGCGAGCAGAAGCACGACCCACAGGAACGGCGCCGCCCAGCGGTCGGCGCTCGCGAGCATCGCGGGGCGCTGGCTGCGCGCGGCGCGCATCAGCGCGACGATCGCTTCATAGCGTGTGTCCGCCCCCACGCGCTCCACCCTCATCAGCACCGGCGACTGCAGGTTGAGGCTGCCGGCCACCACCGGGTCGCCGGGATTCTTGGGAACCGGGCGCGATTCGCCGCTGAGCAGCGCCTCGTCGGCTTCGGTGCAGCCATCGAGCAGCACCCCGTCGGCCGGAAAACCCTGGCCGACGGGGATGCGCACCCGGTCGCCGGCTTGCAGGCGGCGCGCGCTGACCTCCTCGACGCGGCCGTCGGCGGCCAGCCGCAGCGCCGTTTCCGGCAGGCGGCAGCTCGCCTCGTCGAGCGACTGCTCAGCGCGATGGCGCGAGCGCATTTCGAGATAGCGCCCGCCGAGCAGGAAGCTGACGAACATCGCCAGCGAATCGAAGTAGACCTCGCTGCCGAACAGACCGCCGGGGTCGAAGGCCGCGCCGCTGCTGGCGACGAAGGCAACCGCGATGCCCAGCGCCACCGGCACGTCCATGCCGATGCGCCGCTGTTTCAGCGCCCGCCAAGCGCCGGCGAAGAAGGGAACCGCGGAGAACCACAGCACTGGCAGCGTGATCAGCCAGCTGCCCCAGTCGAGCAGCTGCTTGTGCTCGGCCGACAGCTCGCCCGGGCCGCTCACATAGGAGGGCGTGGCGAGCATCATGATCTGCATCCCGCAGAAGGCCGCGACGAAGAGCCGCCACAGCGCCGTGCGCGCCTCCTTGTGGCGCAGCGCGCGCGCGCCGGCGGCGGTGTCGGGCACTGCCTCGTAGCCGGCCGCGCCGACGGCACGCACGAGTTCAGACGCCCGGGTGAGCGCCGCGTCCCAGCGCACGGTCGCGCACTGGCTGGCCGCGCTGACACTCGCGTCGATGACGCCGGGCAGGCGCCGCAGGGCCTGCTCGACCGTCGTCGCGCAGGCGGCGCAATGCATGCCGCCGATGCGCAGCGACGACTCGGCCAGGCGCCGGCCGTCGTCCGCGCCGCTCCAGCGGGTGAAGGTGTCGAGTTCGACCGGGTCGTCGACGACCGTGGGCCGCGGCCGATGGCCGGCCGAGCCCGCGGCGGCCTGGGCGAGCGTACTCATCGGGACAGTGCGGTGCGTGGGGCGCGGCTCAAGGAATCAGCAGCACCGGTTGCTTGCAGCGTGCGAGCACGCCGCTCGCCACCGAGCCCAGCACCACGTTGCCGAGCGCCGAGTGCCCGTGGGTTCCCATCACGATCAGATCCGCCTTCTCGGCCGCTGCCAGATTGGCGATGATCTCGGCCGCATGGCCGGGAGCGGAGACAAAACGTGCCTTCCAGCCCTTCTGCTCGATGTACGCGCGCACCGGCTGCAGCACCTGCTCGCCCTGGTCGCGGTAGTACTCCTCCAGGGTGTTGCGCTCCAGGAAGCGCGAGGCATGGGCAGGGATCGGCGGCACGGCGGTGGCGATCACGTACTCGTGACCGGGCGTCAGCAACTCGTCGTGGGCGGCGATGTACGACAGCATGCGCTTGGTGTAGTCGCTTCCGTCCACGGGCAACAGGATCTTCATGGGGGCTCCGGATTGATGGACATCCAATTGTGACGATGGTGGGGCGTGAGGAATGATTGACTTTTGACTGAGGTCAAAAACCCGGCCACCGGGCCGCCCCACCAGCGCTATTTTGAGGAGGGCCAGCGCCCCGGGCGGGTCAAAGCTCGACCAACCCCTTGAACCCGCCCCAGAACATGCGCATGCCATCGAACGGCAAGGTCTTGGGGTCCATCATGTCCTTCATGCGCGGGTCTTCCATCACCTTGGCGTTGATTCGATCGCGCTCCTCGCGAGACTCGTAGACGATCCACGCGAAGACGACCGTCTCGTCATCCTTGAGCTGCACGCTCTGCGGGAACGACGTGACCTTGCCGGGCTTCACGTCGTCGGCCACGCACTCCCGGTATTCGAGCGCGCCGTGCTCCTTCCAGACCTTGCCGGCCAGTTCGGCCATGCGCCGGTATGCGTCCAGGTTGCGGGTGGGAACCGGAACCACGAATCCATCAACGTAATGCGCCATCGTGCTCTCCTTCGTGCGGGGTGTTTGATCAAAGGCATTGACTGCGGCGCCACTCATGTGTACACCGTCCACAAAACATACCCGAGATAATGGACACTGTCCACATCAGGGTCATCATGTCCGCGCAGCCAGACACACTCCTGCCCCGCACCGCCTACCGGCATGGCGACCTGCGCCGCGCGCTTCTCGCCGCGGGCATCGCGCTGGCGCGTGACGGCGGGCCCGATGCCGTGGTGCTGCGCGAGGCGACACGCCGCGCCGGCGTGGTGCCGAACGCCGCCTATCGCCACTTCGCGAGCCGCGACGAGCTGCTGCAGGCGGTGCGCGCGGCGGCGCTCGCCGCGCTCGCCCAGGCGATGGAGGCCGAACTGGCTGCGCTCGGGCCGCCCAAGCGCAGCGCGAAGTACGCCCGCGCCTGCCTGCGCGCCGTGGGCGCCGGCTACCTCGGCTTCGCGCAGGCCGAAACCGGCCTCTTTCGCACCGCCTTCGCGGCGCGCTTCGATGTGCAGGGGCCGAGCGACCCCGCCGCCGCGGGTGCCAGCGGGCTCGGGCCTTTCGGCCTGCTGTGCGCGGCGCTGGACCGGATGGTGCAGGCAGGCGTGCTGCCGGCGCATCGCCGCCCGGGCGCCGAGTTCCTCGCCTGGTCGGCCGTGCATGGCATGGCCCTGCTGTCCATCGACGGGCCGCTGCACGGCGCAAGTCCCGCGCAGCGCCTGGCCCTCGGCCAGCGGCTGCTCGACATGGTCGAACACGGCCTTTCGCCCTGACACACTCATTGCGATGGCACACATCCTGATCGCCTACTCGACCACCGACGGGCACACACGCACGATCTGCGAGCGCCTGAAGCAGGTCATCGAAGGCCACGCGCACCGCGTCACGCTCGTGTCGATCGCCGACCAACCCGACCTCGACATGCGGGCCTACGACAAGATCGTGGTCGGCGCCAGCATCCGCTACGGCAAGCACCATGAGCGTGTCTACCGTTTCGTGAGGCAGCACCGCGCTGTGCTCGACGGCAAGCCCAACGCCTTTTTCACCGTCAACGTGGTGGCGCGCAAGCCCGACAAGTGCGAGCCAGACACGAACCCCTACCTGAAGAAGTTTCTGCAGCAGGTCGGCTGGCGGCCACAGGCGGTGGCGGTGTTCGCCGGGCGCATCGAGTACCGGCTGTACCGGTTTCGCGACCGCACGATGATCCGCTTCATCATGTGGCTCACCAAGGGCCCGACCGATCCGGCCACGGCGATATCGTTCACCAACTGGGACCGCGTCGAGGCGTTCGGTCACGCTCTGAGCGCCGCCTGACGCACCGCGGCAGTCGCCGGCACGCCACCGCGCCACGCCCCATACCTTGATCCAGGTCAGCTGTGTGGGGCCGGCTTGCTTGCGATCAATGGGGGTCGAAGGCGTTTCGCCCACACTGAGGCGGGCAGCGCGCCCCCGGCCGGCGCGGCGCCCAAGGTGCCGAGCGACGGTCAATCCGTCTCCGGCGGATCTCTTCATCAAGCGCCGAGGCCGAATGCTCCCGAGAAGCCTCCAGTTCAAAGTCAGCCTCTACCTGAGCGTCGTGCTCGTGGCGGTGATGATGCTGTTCGTCGTGCTGCTCGTGAAGCAGGAACGCGGGGAGCAGCTGCGCACGCTCACCACCCACATGGCCCAGCTGTCGCAGGTCATCGCGCGCAGCACGCGCCACGCGATGCTTCTGGACGAACCCGACATCGTCAACAAGATCATCCAGGATATCGGCCAGCAAGAAGGCATCAAGCGCGTGCGGGTGCTCAGCAAGGACGGCGTGATCGCCCACTCCAACTTCCCCGGCGAGATCGGCCAGCCGATCGACAAGCAGGCCGAGCAGTGCTCGCTGTGCCACGAGGGCGAGAAGGTGCTGCACGACATTCCCAACCACAAGAAGTGGCGCATCTTCGATGCCGCCGGCGGCCAGCAGCTGCTCGGCAACATGGAGGTCATCCTCAACGAACCCTCGTGCGCAGCGTCGGGCTGCCACAAGAAGCCGGACGAGCAGTCGGTGCTGGGCGTGGTCGACATCACCTACTCGCTCGACGAAGTCAACCGCACGATGAAGGCGCACGTCGTCAACATGGTCGCGGTGTCGATCGGCTTCATCCTGCTCGTCTCGATCAGCGGCGGCTGGCTGCTGCGCCGGCTCGTCTACGTGCCGCTGCGCGACCTGGAAAAGGGCGCCAAGCGGCTCGCCTCGGGCAACTTCGACCACGCGATCCCGGTGCGCGGCGACGACGAGTTCGGCAGCCTCGCGCGGTCGTCGAACCAGATGATGGGCGCGCTGAAGAAGTCGCGCCAGGAACTCGAGGAGTGGGTGCAGACGCTCGAACAGAAGGTGAAGGAGCGCACACGCGAGCTGCGCCTGGCCGAGGCCGAGGTCGCGCGCGGCGAGAAGCTCGCGTCCATCGGCCAGCTCGCTGCGGGCATCGCGCACGAGCTGAACAACCCGCTGACCGGCGTGCTCACCTTCACCCACCTGCTGCGCAAGAAGATGCCGGCCGACAGCCGGGACGCCGAAGACCTCGACCTGGTGATTCGCGAGACCAAGCGCTGCGCGAGCATCATCCGCCGCCTGCTCGACTTCGCCCGCGACAAGGTGCCCGAGAAGAAGCTCGTAGGGATCAACCAGCTGATCGAAGAGACGGTGCGCTTCGTCGAACGCTCGGCCGCGCTTCAGCAGATCGAGATTAGGCTGGACCTGTACCCGGACCTGCCGGAGCTGCTCGTGGACGCCGACCTGATCAAGCAGGTGCTCATCAACATGCTCGTCAACGCCCAGCAGGCGATCGACGAACGCGGCACGATCGTCGTCACGAGCCGCTACCACGCGCACCGGAAGTCCGCCGGCTCGGCGGGCGAGGCGGCAGAGATGGTGGAGATCGCCATCAGCGACACCGGCTGCGGCATCCCGGAGGCCAACCTGCAGCGCATCTTCGATCCGTTCTTCACCTCCAAGGAGGTCGGCAAGGGGACCGGCCTCGGCCTGTCGGTGAGCTACGGGATCATCCGCTCGCACGGCGGCGAGATCGAGGTCGAGAGCACCGTGGGCGAAGGAAGCACCTTCCGCATCCTGCTGCCGGCCAAGCTGCGCGTGGGCGACACCAGAGAGACTCTTGGAGAGACCATTCCATGAAACCCAGAATACTGATCGTCGACGACGAGGAGATCGTCGTTCGAAGCTGCCTGCGCATCCTCGAGGACGATCGCTACGAGGTCGATTCCGTGTCCGACGGCTGGGAGGCCCTGCGGCGCATCGACGAGAACGGCGTGGACGTGCTCGTGCTCGACATCATGATGCCCAAGATCGACGGGCTGCAAGTGCTGCAGCACGTCAAGGAGCGGCACCCCGACATCGACGTCATCATGATGACGGGGCTGTCGCAGATCCAGACCGCCGTGCGCGCAATGAAGCTCGGCGCCTTCGACTACCTGTCCAAGCCCTTCGACCCCGATGAGCTGAAGCTGGTGGTCGAACGCGCCCTGGAGCGCCGCCGCCTGCTGCAGGAAAACCGCACGCTGAAGACCGAGGTCAGTTCGAAGTACCGCTTCGAGAACATCATCGGCCGCAGCGCGCAGATGCAGAACGTCTACCGCCTCATCGCCCAGTGCGCGCCGACCAACTGCACCGTGCTGATCACCGGCGAAAGCGGCACCGGCAAGGAGATGGTGGCGCGCGCCATCCACTACAACAGCCTGCGCAAGGACCGGCCCTTCGTGCCCGTCGACTGCACGACGCTGAGCGAGACCCTGCTCGAAAGCGAGCTCTTCGGCCACGTCAAGGGCGCCTTCACCGGCGCGGTGGGCAACAAGCGCGGCCTGTTCGACATGGCCGACAACGGCACGCTGTTCCTCGACGAGATGGGCAACATCTCGTTGACCACGCAGGCCAAGCTGCTGCGCGTGATCCAGGAGCGCGAGTTCAAGGCGGTGGGCGACACCCGCTCGCACACCACCAACGTGCGGCTGCTCGCCGCGACCAACAAGGACCCGAAGGCGATGGTGGCCGAAGGGACTTTCCGCGAGGATCTCTATTACCGCATCAACGTGTTCCCGATCCACGTTCCGCCGCTGCGCGAGCGGCGCGACGACATCCCGGCCCTCGCCTTCCACTTCCTCAAGATGTTCAGCGACGAACTCGGCAAGCCGGTGACGGAATTTTCCGAAGGCGCGATGAGCCTGCTGACGCACCACGATTGGCCGGGCAACGTGCGCGAGCTCGAGAACACGGTGCATCGCGCGGTGATCCTCACCTCGGACCACCTGATCCGGCAGGCGCACCTGGCGAGCATCCTCGAGAACGCCTCGCGGCCCGACCTCGAGGTGCCGCGCACCGGCGACGATCTCAAACGCATCAAGAAGCTGGCGCGCGAGAAATCGGTCGAGGAGATCGAGAAGCTGTTCATCCAGGAGACGCTCAAGCGCAACACCTGGAACGTCACCAAGAGCGCCGAAGAGACCGGCATGCAGCGCGCCAACTTCCAGGCGCTGATGAAGAAGTACAACATCCGCGTGCGCGACATGGAGTCGAACGGCGAATCGGGCGCCGGCGGGGCCAAGGGCCTGTAGGCCCCAAAACGAGATGCGGCAGGGCTCGCGCCCCGCCGCATCACGCCTCCCCGCCGTGTTCTTGTTCTTCTATTTGATCGGCTGCGCCTGCGCGTGCTGCTCGTGTTCGTCTTCCACGTCTTCGTAGCCGGTCACCATCGCCCTGATGTGCGCCGTCGGCGTATGGCCGAGCGTCGTCAGGTACGGGTGGAAGAACATGTAGAAGACGAAGAAGATGAAGATCAGCACGTGCAGCGTGTCGACCACGCGCACGCCGCCCATCAGCTCGACGACATTGCTGAAGCGCTTGACGTCCCACAGCAGCAGCCCGGTGAAGAACTGCAGCGGCAGCAGCAACAGCATCAGGATCTGGTACAGCATGCGCTGCAGCGGGTTGAACTTGTGGTACGGGTCGATGCGGTGCGGATTGGGATCGCCGCGGAAGATGCCGTAGCCGTAGTAGCGCGCCTGTTCGAAACTCTCGCGCGCCAGCTTCACGATGTTGAACTCGGGGTGGTAGGCCTTGTTCTTCTCGGAGAACAGGTAGAAGCCCAGCCAGATCCCGAAGTTGGCCATCAGCGCGAAGGCGACCCAGTTGTGCACCGTGACCGCCGTGCGGAAGGACATCAGGTCGAACAGCCCCAGGTACCTGATCTGCACACCTGTGACGATGAGCACGATGAAGAAGGCGGCGTTGGCCCAGTGCCAGATTCTGACGGGAAGCGGGTGGACGTAGACCCTGTTCATCGCTCACTCCTGCGGGTTGGATGCGTCGGCGGCCGCTTGCCGGGCCCGCGCACGCTTGGACAGCCACTTCACCGTGAAGTGCGCCGTCGGGAACAAGATGCCGGCAGCGAGCGCCATCAGCAGCAGCGTGTCGAGCAGCTTGATGCGCGTGCTGCCGATCGCGTAGAACCCGCCGATCGAGCCAATCGATTCCACCGAGGTCAGCACGCCCTTGCTCGCGTCGTGGCGCAGCGGCCTGCCATCGGGCCCGACCATCGACACCGACACGCTCTGGAACGACTCGGCGCCCTCGCGGTGGCAGGTGTCGCACTCCTTGACCGCGTGCGCCTTGGCGCCCAGGCGGTGCGCCTCCTCGCCGGTCTGAACTTCGAGCCGGCCGCGCAACGCCATCTTCGATTCGGAACCGTTGTTGTTGAACTCCTGCAGCAGGCTCCACAAGGCACGCGCGTCGAGGCCCTTGCCTTGCTCATCTGCGGCGTGGGCCAGACGCTTGAACTGCGGAACGCCCACCTTCTCGGTCACCTGCGTCTGCGAGGCGACGTCGTAGAGCCTCAGGTTCACGCGCCGCTTGGCGCCGGGCGAATGGCAGGCTTCGCACGAAATCGCCTCCAGGTGCCGCTCGGCGTTGGGCAGCCAGGCCTTGTGCGTGGCGGCCGAATCGCGGTGGCACGACAGGCACTGCCCCTTGAGGTGGTCGCCGTGCGAGGCGGCCTTGATGTTGTGCGTGCGATGGCAGTCCTTGCACACCAGCGCCTCGTCCTCCGACTGGCCGTGCACGCTGTCCTTGAGCGCGACGGCGATCTTCTCGTGGCATTGGTGGCACTGCAGCGGATCGGCATGCCCGTTTCCTTCCTTGGCGAGCGGGGTGTCATGCGGGTTGTGGCAGTCCGAGCAGATCGGCGCCTTCTCGCTGCCCGTTTTCACCAGGGCCGAGTGCACGCTGTCCTCGTACAGCTTGACGGTCTTCTTGTGGCAGTCGCGGCAGGTTTCCATCATGCCGCGCGCGTGCTCGCGCTTGCTGGCGATGGGCTTGGGCTCCTTGCCGTGGTCGTTGATGTCGATCTCGGCATGACAGCCTTCGCAGCCGCTCGAGCCGTGTGCCGAGTCGGCGAATCGTTTCGGCGCCACGTGCAAGGACATCTTCTCGCCGTTGCCGAGGGTCTTCGCGAGGCCGGGTTTCTGGTGGCACTCGAGGCAGGCCTTGTCTTCGCTGGACAAGGCGTTGTCCTCGGCCGCTTGGGCGCCGGCGCCCAGCAGCATCATCGCCATCGCCGCGACCGCGGCCGGCCAGAAGCCGGCGCGGCGCGGCGGACTCGCCTGGACGCCCGTGGTGGGAGATGACATGACTTCCTCTTCCTTGTGGTTGGCGACGGGTCGCGGCGAAGCTCACTCCGATTGCGGCCGCGTCACCAGGGCCTTCGCTCCCGTCCACGCCAGCACCGCCAGCGCAACGATCGGGAACACCACAAAGTAGGCCAGACCAATGAATGGCGCGACCACGACTTTCGCAAGGAACTTGCCGAATTCCAGCGAAGTCCGGGCCCAACGCTGCTCGGCGAGCGCCTGCGCAGCGAAGTAGGCGAGCATCCCGAGGCCGACGAAGGGCAGCAGCACCGCGTAGACGAGCCCCACGAACGGAGCCGACAGGAACAGCGCCATGTTCTTGAGCATGTGCAGCTTGCCCGCGGGCGCGGCAGGCGCCGCGGGTGCCGCAACGGCTTCGGCCGCTTCCTTCGCAGGCGCCGCCTCCGTTGCCGGCGCGGGCTGCATCAACGCCCTCAGCGCGCTCTCTTCGATGTCTTCGGGCGACACGGGTTTGTGGAGGAACTCGGTGACGCCGGCAGCCTTGGCACGTTCCTCGTTGGCAGTCGTCCCGTAACCCGTGACGATCACCACCGGTGTCCAGGGTTGGCGCGCCTTCACGCGTTCAGCCACCTCGAGCCCGTCCATTCCGGGCATCCTGATGTCGGTGAATACCACGTCGACCTTTTCGGCCTGCAGTTTCTGCAGGGCGTCATAGCCGTTTTCCGCGGTGATGACGATATAACCCTTGCTGGAGAGGACACGGTCGAAACTGCGTGCCACCACCGGATCATCGTCGACAACCAATACTTTACGCAGCGCACTCATGATGCCCTCCTGATAACAGCGGGTGATTCGGCGGTATTGCCGGGTACTTCAGCAGATTGAATTCCGTGGGTTTCGCAATCGGGTTTATCCGGCTCGGTGTGAAGCGCCCACATCTTGTGCTGGATGGCGCCGTTCGCCGATTCGAGAATCTGGTCCGGCCCGACCGGCTTCGCCAGATAGTCGTATGCGCCGAGCGTCAAGGCTTCCTTGGCGGTTTCGAGGGTCGGATAACCGGTGATGATGATCACTTCGCTCTCGGGCCAGCTCTGCCTGATCGCCTTCAGAACCTTCATGCCGTCCATTTCGGGCATGCGCAGGTCGAGCAGCACGACGTCGCAGGGATCGTCCTGCATCAGCTCAGAGACCTGCATCCAGGTCCATGCCGCCCGCACCTTGCAATTCGTTCCTTCGAGGATTCGGGCATAACTGCGGCGGACAACTTCTTCGTCATCGACGATCAGGATCTTTGCGGGGGTTTGCATCGCGGTCTCCTCTTGTGCCTTGCCTATTCCAATGCATGGCCCGTGCCAACGCGTCCCGCCAGCTGAAAATCATCAATGAAATCAACGAGATAAGTCTCGCAAACGCCTCGATATCCACGGTTCGGGTACGGCGCCAAGTACATTCCGTTCATGCACGCCGACCCGCGGGATTCGAGAATCCCCTTTGTATTCAACGAGTTAAGGTGCGGCAGCCACGATCGCGCTTGTGTACACCGCGCAGCGCGAGACGCATCCATCCCGCGGGCGGGGGCGGACCGCCCGCAGACGCGCGAGGAGTGCACACTGACCCACTTCGAAGGGAGCAGGCGTGGCGAGCGACCGGGATCACCAAGACAAGCTGCAGCAGCACCGCATGCAGATGACGAAGATGAGCGTCGTCAACTACGCCTTCGAGTCGGTCGTGCTGGCGCTGTATGGGCTGACCGGCGCTGCGCCGGGGTGGGTGGCGATCGCCTTCTTCCTGGTGGCCGTCGGCAGCAGCATGGGCTTCTGGGCCTGGATCCGCCTGGGATGGAACCTGCGGCTCAAGGATCCGGGCATGCTCGTGCCGCAGATCGTGGGCAGCTGGATCGTGCAGTTCGCGTTTCTCGCCATCGCGCCGCAGCTCGCGCTGGTGTTCCTGGTGAGCCTGCTGGTGGGCTTCAACTACGCGATGATGAGCTTCGACGGGCGCCAGTTCATGGCCGCCTTCGTGCTCCAGGTCGTGGGCACCGGCATCGCGATGCTCATTGCCGCCGACCGCTTCGGCTACCCCGGCACCTCGGCGGCCGACATCGCCATCCTGTGGCTCATCTTCTGCCTGAGCACCTACCGCCAGACCACGATCGGCACGCAGTTCAGCCTACTTCGCGCGAAGCTCTCGCAGAAGAACCAGCAGCTGTCCGAGTCGGTAGCGCGGATCGAGGAGCTGGCGAGCCACGACGAGCTGACAGGGGTGCTGAATCGGCGCTCGTTCATGCGCCAGGTCGAGAGCGAGCGCGCCCGCTGCGAGCGATCGAAGCAGCACTTCTGCGTGGCGATCCTCGACATCGACCACTTCAAGCGGGTCAACGACCGTTTCGGCCACCTCGCCGGCGACCTCGTGCTCAAGGAGTTCTGCGCGGTCGTGGGCGCCTGCATGCGCTCGGCCGACGTGTTCGCGCGCTACGGCGGCGAGGAGTTCATCCTGCTGCTGCCGGCTCCGACCGACATGCAGGCCGCCTTGCGCGCTGCCGAGCGCGTGCGCGGCGCCATCGAAGCGCATGACTGGGGACGGGTGACGCCCGGCGCCACGCTCACCGTGTCCACCGGCGCCGCATGCTGGGATGTCGGCGAGACCATCGAGCACCTGCTGTCGCGTGCCGACCAGGCCTTGTACCGCGCCAAGCGCGGGGGCAGGAACCGCGTCGTGGCCGACGAAGACACGCTGGTCGCGGCGGGACGCTGACACCGGCTCGGCGTTCCAATTCCAAGCATGCCGCCAAGGCATCGGCACTGCCCATTCCGGCACTCGCCTGCGCACGCCGCAGAACCAAGAATGGGACTCCCGCGATTCATGGAGAGTCCCACATGCGCGTCGCCGTCGTCGGTGCCGGCATCACCGGTCTGAGCACCGCCCGCACGCTGATCGATGCCGGTCACGAGGTCGTGCTGGTCGAGCGCGCGGGCGCGCCCGCCGCCGGGGCCAGCGCCCGCAACGGCGCCCAGCTGAGCTACGCGTTCGTGGCGCCGTTTGCCTCCCCCGCCACGCTGCGGCAGATTCCACAGCTGATGCTGGACCCCAATTCGCCGCTGCGCTTTCGCCCGGGTTTCTCGCCGGCGGCCTGGCGCTGGTGCATCGAGTTCCTGCTCGCCTGCAGCGCACGCCAGGCGCAGGAGACGACCGCGGTGCTGCTCTCGCTCGGCGCGCTGAGCCGCGATCGCTTCGCCGCCTGGCGCGC
>CAJPFZ010000521.1 GCA_905339355.1 Burkholderiaceae bacterium | reverse complement strand
TACTAGCCATTCGACTAAGCTATCAAGAGACGATAGCCAAGTCGTTGGTTATCCCGCAAGCGGGAGAGGAGGCGAACGAGAAAATCATTCGTTGATCCCCCTTCGCGGCACGCTGTGGGCCGACTCGCGCCTGATGCGGCGGCTGGGGGTGCATGTCGGCGATGAGGTCAATGTCGGTGCGCTGCGCATGCGCGTCGCAGCGCAGGTGGTACGCGATGTGGATCAGGCCGTCGGTTTCGCCAGCGTTGCGCCGCGCGTACTGCTGAATATCGCAGACCTTCCCGCCACCGAGTTGGTGCAGGAAGGCAGCCGCATCAGCTACCGCCTGCTGTTTGCAGGCGATGCGGCGCAGGTAGCCGGCTTGCGCGTCTGGCTGCAAGGGCGGCTGACAGTGGCCGAGAAGCTGGAGGATGTGCGCGATGCGCGTCCGGAAGTTCGCACCACGCTGGAACGTGCCGAGCACTTTTTTGGCCTGGCTGCACTGACGGCGGTCGTGCTGGCGGGGGTCGCTTTGGCGCTGGCCGCGCGCCATTTCATTTCGCGCCATCTGGATGTGTGTGCGATGATGCGCTGCCTGGGAGCGAGTCAGGCGCAGGTGTTGCGCATTTTTCTGTATCAATTTCTGTTGCTGGGTGTGGCGGCGGTGCTGCTGGGAGGCCTGCTCGGCTACGCGGCGCAGGCGGCGCTGGTGCAGTCCATCGCAACGATGCGCGAGGCCAGTCTGCCGCCACCCGGCTGGACGCCCTTGTGGCAGGCTGCCGCGAGCGGCATGGCGCTGTTGCTGGGCTTCGCTTTCCTGCCGCTGTGGCAACTGAAAAGCGTTTCGCCGCTGCGCGTCATCCGCCGCGAACTGGGCGCGCCGGAGGTGCGCACCGGCATGCTGTATGCCTCCGGCGCGGTCGTGCTGGGCGGGCTGTTCCTGTGGCAGGCGGGCTCAATCAAGCTGGGGCTGACCGTGCTGGCAGGGCTGTGCGCGGGCTTGCTGCTATTCGGCCTGCTGGCCTGGATCGCGGTGCATGGATTGGGCAGGCTGCCCGTGGGAGGCCGCCGCGCATTTGCCGATCTGGCGCGGCACGGGCGCACGAATGCATTGCAGGTGGTCGCGCTCAGCCTGGGCGGCATGGCCTTGCTGCTGCTCACCTTTGTGCGCGCCGACCTGCTGGAGAACTGGCGCACGCGCTTGCCGCCTGATGCGCCGAATCGCTTCATCGTCAACATCCAGACCGACCAGCGCAGCGCGCTGCTGGATTTTTTCGCGCAGCAAAAATTGACGCCGCCCAGTTTGTTTCCCATGGTGCGCGGGCGGCTGGTCGCGATCAACCAGCGCGCAGTTAGTGGCGACGACTATCCCGACCCGCACGCCCGCTCGCTGCTGGAGCGCGAGTTCAATTTGTCCTGGTCCAGTGTTCTGCCCAAGGGCAATGAGCTGGTGCAGGGAAAATGGTGGCAGACTACCTCACGCGGCGATGGCTTTGCGTTATCGGTCGAGGAAGGCATTGCCAAAACT
>CAJPFZ010000520.1 GCA_905339355.1 Burkholderiaceae bacterium | reverse complement strand
CTTGACGGACGCCGTTGCCGAGGCACGTGGGACCAGCGCGAAGGCGCTGAGGCGGGCCCTGTCGCCGGAGCTGGATGCGATTGCGCTGCGCTGCCTGGCGAAGAAGGCGACGGCGCGGTATTCGTCGGTGGACGCGGTGCTAGCAGACGTCGATCGCTGGTTGGCGGGGGAGGCCGTGCTGGCGAGGGCGCCCGGGGCGTGGTATCGGCTCGCGAAATTCGCGGCGCGGCATAGGATCGGTGTGGGGTTGGGCGCGACGGCTGTCGTCGCCTTGGCAATGTCGGCGGCGGTTGCGGTGGTGTTCGCGATTCAGGCGCGGGAGGAGTCGGCGAGGGCTGTTGCGGCACGAGATTTCATGTTGGGATTGTTCAAACGCGCGGATCACGAAAAGGCACGTGGAGCGGACATCACGGCGAGAGAACTGTTGGAGAGTGGTCGCAAGGATTTGTTGACTCGACTGGAAAGCCAACCGCGCCTCCAGGCAGAACTATTGCAGGGGATTGCCACGATTCAGAAGGACATGGGTGAATACGTTGGGGCCGATAGTACTTATGCGGACGCCGCTCGTATCTATGGGCGAATTGGCATGCCACGAGAGGCCGCGTTGGCCCGAATCGCTGAAGCCAATGTCGCAATGCGAATGGGGAACATCAAACTAGCCGAAACGGTCCTGCAACAGGCGAAACGAGTGCCCGAGCGACTTCGCACGGATAACGAGTTGAACGCTCGAATCAGCGAGGTGGAGGGTTGGATAGCGGTTATCCGCGGTGAGTTGGAGAGGGCAAGGGGCTTGTTCCAGAGCAGCCACGAGTTTGCACTCAAGGCATTTAGCCCGTATCACACAAAGACAATGGATGCATTGCGCGGCCGGATCTATACCGAGCAACGCCTGCGCAACTTCAACGGTGCCCTCAATCTGCTGGAGCAACTTGAGGGCATTGCGGCTAGAACAGGCGGAGTTGATGCGAAGGAACTCGCGTCGCTAGCGGTTGACCGAGCGGCGCTCCTGCAATCAGCTGGCCAGCATGCAATGCTGCTGACCCATGTCAATTCCGCACACGCCAAATGCGCTTTGGACCTTGGGCCGAATCACGCCGATTGCAGGGAGCTCATCTTTCGGAAGGTCGGCGCGATGCTCCAAATGGGCATGACGGCTCGTGCGCTGGAGGATTTCCCCTCGCTTGAGGCGATCGCCGAAGACCGCAAGTCGCCGGAACTTGGTGCAGATGCTTCGTTGTTGATACTCAAGGCCGAGTCACTCAAAGGGCCAATCGATGAGCACAGCAAGTCGTTCAAGCGCGTCCAAGCTCTGGCAACGGGTGATGGAACGCTCAGTCCGACGATGCGGCCTAAGGCGCTGGTAACGCTTGCCGAGGCCAGCCTGCGTGCGAAGTCTCCAACTGTTGCTGAGCGGTGGCTTCAGGAGGCCATTGCTATTCAGCGGCAAACGGGGGGCACTACACAGGAAACAATGCTTGGGGCTACGGCCAAGATGCTCCGCGGCGTGGCGCTCCTGCAACTCGGACGAACGACTGACGCATTGGAGAGCCTCCTCGCGGCTCTGCAAGACCTCACCAAATTGGCCGGACAGGATCATGCAGCCACGCAGTTCTGCGCACTCAATGTGGCTCTTGCGCTTGAAGCATCGGGTCGCAACAAAGAAGCACTTGCCCTGCTTGAAGTTGCAGAGCCTATCCTGCGCAAAGCGATGGGTGCAGATGCGCCAGCTTATGTCCGGGCCAGCGCGCTGAAGGGGCGAATCGAACGGGCGGTAAAGGCAGCTCCACCCGCAACCATCCATCGGAGTCATGGGTCTGCGCAGACTGACAGCAGTATTCGTGATGCACTTCCAACCGAGTTTTTTAGCTAACAACAGGAGCACTCATGAATAGAGGTATTAAGTTACCAGTCGTCGCCTTGGCCGCGTCTGCACCGTTGTCCGCGTACGCCGACACCATTCCGCACATCACGCTTCTCTACTCTTTCGGAGGTGGCTTCGCGGGCGGCCTGATCGGCGCGCTGCTGGCATGCTGGCTCTGCAAGCGGATTCGTGAATCGAAGGATCGGACGGATTCAAAGAAATACTGAGCGCAACCCTGACTTGTGTTGCGCCCGGACGGTCAGGCATCCGGGCGCGAACCAGCATCGACCCAGTTCGACAAGTCGGTTTTGCGGTCCCGGGCGCGTTGTGACAGAGTGCACGGGCTTGGCGTGCGGGTGAGCGCAGACGCGTCGGCCACCGAATTGCTCCTGCGTCCAGGCAACCTGTCGCCTGTCCGGTTTGGCCTCGCCGCTCCGTATTTCCCCCTGACCCCCGCGATTTCCTCGCGAGGAAGCCTATCAAGGCCACTTCGGGAGATACGACATGAGCTCGCAAGAACAAGTCTTCGACGATTTCGACGACGACACCCTGGACAATCCGTGGCCGGCTCTCGGCTGGATCGTCTTGTCCGCTGCCGTGACCGTCACCGCGTTCCTGCTCGCGCCGTTCTGAGCCTGCGGCGGCCTGGCCGCCTCACCGCTGCCGCTTCACCGCCTCGCCCAGCGTGATCACCGCCATCGCGTAGTAGCTCGACCAGTTGTAGCGGGTCACGGCGTAGAAGTTGTTCGTCCCGGCCACGTAGCTCGGTGCCGCGTCGCCGTTCTGCAGTTCCACCAACGCGAGCTTGCCGGGCGTGGCCATGGCCGCATCGCTCAGCAGCGCTCCGTTCTCCACGAACTGCTGCGGGCTGAACGTCGGCACGATGTCCGGCCCGAGCAGCAGCGCGCGCTGCGCCGAATCGACCGGCACGGCCACCTCGTAGTGCGTGGGCAGGCCGCGCTGCCAGCCGGCATTGAACAGAAAGCTCGCCACGCTGCCGATCACGTCCGCCGTGTTGCGGTGCAGGTCGATGTGCCCATCGCCATCGAAGTCGATCGCGTACGAGAGGATGCTCGACGGCATGAACTGCGGCATGCCGATGGCACCCGCGTAGCTGCCCATCCAAGAGAGCGGGTCGACGCCCTCGCGCTGGCACAGCAGAAGATAGCTCTGCAGCTCGTCGCGGAAGAACGCGCTGCGGTCGCGCCGGCCGGTCGGGAAATCGAAGCTCAAGGTCGCCAGCGCGTCGATGATCCGGAAGTTGCCCATCTGCTGGCCATACAGCGTCTCCACGCCGATGATGCCGACGATGATTTCCGGCGGCACGCCATAGCGTTCTTCGGCCAGTCTGAGCCAGGCTTCGTTCGCGTTCCAGAAGGCCGCTCCGGCAGCGATGCGCCGCGGCTCCACGAAGCGGTCGCGGTAGGCGATCCAGTTCTTCGCCGTGCCCGCCGGCGGCGGCATGATGTAGCGCGTGATGCTCGGAACGAATTGCGCCTGCGCGAGCGCCGAGCGCACCGTGCCGAGGTCGAGGCCCTGGCGCTCGGCCGCTTCGGCGGCGAAGCGCATCACGTCCTCGCGCTCGCCGTAGGCGATGAGTTCGGGTTCGGCGCGAACCGGCTTGCGGGGTTTCGCGAAGGCGGCTTGCGTGGCAAGCACAGCGGCGAGGCAGGCAGCGGCCAACAACTGCCAGCGAAGAGAAGATGAGGGCAATGGCATGCGGGATCAGAGGAAGACCGAGGTCGATCGGTTCCGCCTCAGTTGCCGCGCCGCGGCGTGAAAGCGCCGTGTCAGCGCACCGTCGGGCCGCCTGATCGAGGCGCGGCTGTAGCGTTGCTGGTCGAGGGTGTTCAGCATCTGCGCGAGCGTTTCTCCGGCCGAGCCCAGCTCGTGCAGCACACGCTGCGCGAGGGCGCGTGGCGCTTCGTGCGCGCCTGCGTCGATGTGCAGCAATTGAAGTGCCCGCCGCACGCTCTCCATCTGGCGCACCCACGGGTCGACACGGCGCCGATCCCACCATGCCCACAGCGCGCCAGCCAGTGCCAATGAGCTGAGTGCCCCGATCAGCAGCAAGGCCAAGTCTTGCCAGCTCGGCGAGCGAAAGCCCAGGTTCTTCAGGAGGTCGAGCTGCTGGCCGCGGGAATAGTTGAGCACCCATTGGTTCCAGCGGTTGTTTGCCGCCTCCCACGCGCCGCGCAGCTGCGCCAACAGCTCCGGATTCATGTTGCCGAGCGCGCCGGCCACGAGCCCCGGCGCGGGGGCGAGGTTGCGGCTGCGCAGCACGCGCTCGGGCGCCACGGCGGCCGTGGGGTCGGTTCGAACCCAGCCGGCCGTGTCGTCCCAGTACTCAGCCCAGGCGTGGGCGTGGCTCTGGCGCACGATATGGAAGCCGTCGACCGGCGTTGGGTCGGCGCCCTGGTAGCCGGTCACCACGCGCGCGGGCACGTCCATCGCGCGCATCACGACGACGAAGGCCGCCGCGAAGTGCTCGCAGAAACCGAGCTTGCGGTCGAGCCAGAACTCGTCAATGGTTGCGCGTGCATCGGTCTCTCCGTACACGTCCGGACTCAGCGTGTAGGTATAGCCGGCATTGCGGATGTGCGCGAGCACCGCCTGGGCCAGCGTGCGCGGGTCGGCGTTGGCGTAGCGCGGTTCACGCCGCAGGGCCGCGGCCCATTCGAGCGTTCGCGGATTGAAACCCGTTGGCAGTTCGAGCGCCTCGTTCGTGAAGTAGGCGGCAGGCTCCCCGACGCCCAGGCGGAAGTCGATGTGTGCCTCGGCCTCGAAGCGAATGCGTTCGAACACGGGCCGGTGCGCCACCCACTGCATGTCGGCGAGCTGGCGCACGCGGTAGCCTTCGAGTTGCGGCGGAGCGAGGCCCGCTTCGAGCAAGGGCAGCACGGCC
The DNA here is from genome assembly GCA_905339355.1 of Burkholderiaceae bacterium. Classification (GTDB taxonomy): domain Bacteria; phylum Pseudomonadota; class Gammaproteobacteria; order Burkholderiales; family Burkholderiaceae_C; genus Albitalea. The sequence goes on along the minus strand of CAJPFZ010000520.1, from coordinate 3,253 downwards.
AGGCTTTGCGGCTCGAGCGTCATTTCGTAGCGCACGGGCTCGCCGCGAACCCGCAGATCGAGCCGCCGCGCGGGGCCCGTGAACTCGGGCAGTGGCGTCCACTCCACCCCGTTGAACTGCGTCAGCACCGGGCCGCGGAAGTACATCGCCTGTGGCGGCGGCACCCGATCGAGAAAGCGCACACGAAGCGCGACCTTGTCGCTGAGCGCCACTTCGGCGACCGAGCCCATGCGCATGCTGCTGGACAGGCCGGTGCTCGGCACGCCGTCCTTGGGCACGCCCCACAGCGGCCCGATGCGCGGGAACAGCACGAACATCAGCGCCATGATCGGCGCGCCGAAGAGGGCGGTGCGCATCGCAAGCGCCCCGGCCTGGCGCAGCCCCGGCTGGCCCACCGGCATGTGCGCGAGCACCAGCGCCGTCAGCAGACCCCACACCGACACCAGCATCGCGAGCGCCACCAGCAACGACTGCGAGTAGAGAAAGTGCGTGAGCACGATGAAGAAGCCGAGGAAGAACACGACGAAGGCGTCGCGGCGCGCGCGCAGCTCGAGCGTCTTCAGCGCCATCAGTGTCACCGCCATCGTCACCCCCGGCTCCTTGCCGAGCAGCGTGCGGTAGGTCCACAGCGTGAGGCCGGCGGCCACCAGCAGCAGCGCCACCAGCCACCAGCGGCTGGGCATCGCGCCGTTGACGAGCGCCAGCTGCGTACGCCATGCCAGCATCAGCACCGTGAGCAAGATGCACCAGGCGGGCAGGTGTGGAAAGTGCGGCAGCACGGTCCAGGCGATCACGGCGAGCAGGAACAAGGTGTCGCGCGCTTCGCGCGGCAGGTGCCGCAGGTCTTGCAGGCGTTTCAGCTCCACAGCGCCAACGCCTCCAGGCAGGCACGCCGATGGGCCTCGCCGTGGCCGCGCGGCACCCCGACACCCGGCAGCCTCAGCCCGTAGTTGACCCCCGCCCGCTCGGCCGTCATCACCCACGCCGCGAGGCGCGAGAGGCGGTCCTCTGGCGCCAGTGGGCCGCAGGCCTGCCAGTCGAGCCACAGCTCCAGCTGCGAGGAGGAACTCGTGTCGCGGCTCACCAGTTCGCCACCCGCTTCCAGCGCCTTGGCCGCCTTTTTCCAGAAGACGAGCTTCATCGGGTCGCCGCGGCGATAGGCGCGGATGCCTTCCGTCTCGCCGCCTTGCGCGAGTCGCGACGGCGTGGGGCCGCCTGGCGTCGGACGAGCCGAGGGCAGCGGCGCCGCTGGGCGTTCTGGGCGCGGGTAGGCCAGCACCTGCACGGCCGGCCGCCACAACGTCCAGGCACGGAACAGCCCGAGCGGAAAGCGTGTCTCGGCGCTCAGCGTGGGCACGTCGTGCCGCCCGCGCAAGGGCGGCACGAAGCTCACGTGCGCGGTGGCCTGCCCGCCGCCCGGCACGTCGACCCAGGTGGGCCGCGCGCCGTGCGCCGACTCGACCTTCACGCCGATGCCGTGGCGCGCGCCGGCGGGGCTGGACAGCACGACTTCGAGCGCCGCCGCCTCGCCGGCGAACACCGGCGTGACCGGCTTCATGTGCAGCGTGAGGCCGCGCAGCGTGTTGTGTGTCAGGTGCATCGAGACGATGCCGCTGCCGGCCAGCAGGAAGGTCAGCACGTAGCCGAGGTTGAGCTGGTAGTTGATCGAGGCGATCAGCAGCGTGAGCAGCGTGGCGGCGAACATCAGCCCGGCCCGGGTCGGCACGATGTAGATGTTTCGCTGGGTCAGCAGCAGCGTGTCGCTGCGCTTGAGGCGCGACTGCCACCAGGCGCGAAAACGCCGGCGCACGAAGCCCGCGGGGTTGGCGGCCGCGAGCGGCGCCTGAGCTGCCGAAGACGACGCCATCTTCATCGGCCTACGGCAGGGGAATCGCCTCGAGCATCGCGCGCACCTGTTCGACGCGCCCGCGGCCGGCGCCGGCCACCGGCACCAGGCGGTGCGCCGCGGCTTGCGCGAGCACGGCCTGCACGTCATCGGGTGCCACGTAGTCGCGTTCGCCCAGCAGCGCACGCGCCTTGGCCGCCCGCAGCACGGCAATGCCGGCACGCGGGCTCAGGCCCTCGACGAACCAGGCGCCGGAGCGCGTGGCCGCGATCAGCGCCTGCAGATAGTCGAGCAGCGGATCGGAGGCGTGGACCGCGAGCACGGTTTTCTGCGCGGCCACCAGTTCCTCGGGCGACATCACCGCGCGCAGGCCCTGGATGGCCTCGCGCCGGTCGGCACCGGCCAGCAGCGCGCGCTCGCTGCTGCGGTCGGGATAACCGAGCGTGATGCACATGAGGAAGCGATCGAGCTGCGACTCCGGCAGCGCGTAGGTGCCCAGCTGGTCGTTGGGATTCTGCGTCGCGATGACGAAGAAGGGCCGCGGCAGCGCTCGTGTTTCTCCCTCCACCGACACCTGCTGCTCTTCCATCGCCTCGAGCAGCGCGCTCTGGGTCTTGGGACCGGCGCGGTTGATCTCGTCGGCGAGCAGCACCTGCGCGAATACCGGCCCCGGATGGAAGACGAAGGCCTCCTTGCTGCGCTCGTAGACGCTCACGCCGATCAGGTCCGAGGGCATCAGGTCGGCGGTGAACTGCACACGCGAGAAGCGCAGGCCCAGGGAGACCGCGAGCGCGTGGGCGAGCGTCGTCTTGCCCACGCCGGGAACGTCTTCGATCAGCAGGTGCCCGCCCGCCAGCAGGCAGGCCACGCAGTCTTCGATCTGCGGGCGTTTGCCGACGATGATCGTGCTAATCTGGTCAATCAATCGGGTGAGTTGGGCTGCAAGCGGTGTCGGCATGCAGCTGACCTTACCCGAAAAACCGGGTTCGGAAACCACGCCACGATGTCCACCGCCTTCTACAGCCATCCCGATTGCCGGCAGCACGAGATGGGCCAGGGCCACCCCGAATGCCCGCAGCGCCTGGACGCGATCACCGACCACCTGCGCGCGACCGGCTTGGACATCGCACTCGACATGCGCGAGGCGCCGGCGGTGGACTTGCGCGACGTGGCTCTGGCCCACACCTCGGCCTATGTGGCCGAGCTGCGCAACATGCTGGAGCAGGTGCGCCTCACCGGCCGCCCGCGTGCCTTCGACCCCGACACCAGCGCCTGCCCCGACACCTGGGCGGCGGTGCTGCGCGCCGCCGGCGCGGCCGTGGCCGCCACCGACCTTCGCGAACTCGTCGACTCGTTGCTGCGGCCCAGCGCCCTGACCGAATTCGCGCTCGTGGCAGGCTGCCTCGC
>CAJPFZ010000519.1 GCA_905339355.1 Burkholderiaceae bacterium | reverse complement strand
GGCGCGATGGTGCCGCTCGGCCAGGTGGCGCGGGTGAAGGTGGTGCGCGGCACGCCGGGCATCCGCACAGAGAACGCGCTGCTGTCGGCCTACATCTTCATCGACATCCGCGACCGCGACATCGGCTCCTACGTGGCCGACGCTCGGCAAGCGGTGGCCGACCAGATCAAGTTCCCGCCCGGCTACTACATCACCTGGAGCGGCCAGTTCGAGTACATGGAGCGCGCGATCGAGAAGATGAAGATCGTCGTGCCGGTCACGCTGCTGACGATCTTCCTGCTGCTGTACCTCAACTTCCGCCGCATGACCGAGACGCTGATCGTGATGCTCTCGGTGCCCTTCGCGCTGGTGGGCGGCGTGTGGCTGATGTGGCTGCTCGACTACAACCTGTCGGTGGCCGTCGCGGTGGGCTTCATCGCGCTCGCCGGCGTGGCGGCCGAGACCGGCGTGGTGATGCTGATCTACCTCGACAACGCCTGGCAGGAGGCACAGGAGCGCTGCCGCCACGAAAGCCGCCAGCCCGGTGCAGGCGATCTCTACGCCGCCGTGATGGAGGGCGCCGTCGAGCGCGTGCGGCCGAAGATGATGACGGTGGTCGCGATCATGGCGGGCCTGTTGCCGATCATGTGGGGCACGGGCACCGGCTCCGAGGTGATGAGCCGCATCGCCGCACCAATGGTGGGCGGCATGATCTCATCGACGGTGCTGACGCTGGCGGTGATCCCGGCGCTGTATGCGCTGGTCAAGCAGTGGCAGCTGCGACGCGCGCAGCGCGTGGCTGCGGCCACGCCCGCGCTGCCGCCGGCGGCGCTCGCGGCACCGACTGAATGAACAAGTTTCCCGCACGCGGGCAATCCCGCTCGTGTGCATTTCCGCAATCCCTTAAGGGAGTAGACCAATGAAACTGAAGCACATCGTACTCGCCACCCTGCTCGCCGCCTGCGCGGTTCCCGTCGCGCTCGCCCAGGGCACGACCAAGCCGCTGTCGCGGGAGGAAGTCAAGGCCGAAGGCACCGCGGCCCACAAGGCCGGCGCGATGGAACACGGGGAAGCGTCGACCGAGGCGAAGCCCGCCAAGTCC
>CAJPFZ010000518.1 GCA_905339355.1 Burkholderiaceae bacterium | reverse complement strand
CCCCACTGCCCGTGGTAGTGGCCCATGCCCGAGGCGCCGACGCCGCCGAAGGGCAGGCTTTCCTGGGTGATGTGCAGCAGCGTGTCGTTGACCGTCATGCCGCCGGCCGGCATGGCGCGCAGCGCGTGCTCGATGCGCGCGTCGTCGCGGTCGAACCAGTACAGCGCGAGCGGGCGCGGCCGTGCGTTGACGAACGCGATCGCGTCGTCGATCCGGTCGTAAGGAATCAGCGGCAGCACCGGGCCGAAGATCTCGTCGCGCATCGCGCCGCAGTCGGCCGGCGGATCGATCAGCAGCGTGGGCGCGAGGCGGTGGCGTGCATCGTCGCGCGCCGCGCCGTCGAACAGGGACTCGGCGCGGGTGCCGCGTTCGGTGGCTTCGTCCACGTCGCGCGCGAGGCGGCGGTACTGGCGGTCGTTGACGATGCTGCAGTAGTTGGTGTCGGCGAGCCCGCCGGGGTAGCCGCGGCGGACTTCGCCGCGCGCCAGCTCGACGAACGCGTTGAGGCTCTCGCGCGGCAGCAGCACGTAGTCGGGCGCGATGCAGGTCTGCCCGGCGTTGAGCAGCTTGCCGGCGACGATGCGCTGCACCGCATGTTCGAGCGGATAACCCGGTGTGACGACGGCGGGCGACTTGCCGCCGAGTTCCAGCGTTACCGGCGTCAGGTTGGCCGCGGCCGCGCCCATCACCTTGCGGCCCACCGGCGTCGAGCCGGTGAACAGCAGGTGGTCGAAAGGCAGTGCGCTGAACTGCGCCGCCACGTCGGGCCCGCCGGTGACGACGCAGACCTCTTCAGGCGCGAAGACCTGCGAACACAGCTGCTGGAACAGCGCCGAAAACCCCGGCGTGAATTCCGACATCTTGACCATCGCCCGGTTGCCGGCGGCGAGCGCCGCGACCAGCGGGCCCACCGCGAGGTACAGCGGGTAGTTCCACGGGACGATGATGCCGACCACCCCCAGCGGCTGCGGCAGCACCTGGGCGCGCGCCGGCTGGAACCACTTGCCCACGCCCGCGCGACGCGGCTTCATCCAGCGCTTGCCGTGGCGCAGCGCGCCCTTGACCTCTTCGAGGCTGGGCCAGATCTCGGCCAGTTCGGTCTCGATCGCCGGGCGGCCGCCGAAGTCGGCATCGATGGCCTGGCTGATCGCTGTTTCGTGCTCGGCGAGCAGGCGCTGCAGCCGGCGCAGGCGGCCGGCGCGCTCCTCCCAGGCGGGACAGGGCGCCGCGGACCAGGCGGCACGTTGGCGCTCGAAGGCGAGCGGCAGGTCGATGGGGGCGTCTGGCAGTTTCATGCGCGCATCCTAGGCGCGCCGGGCGGTCGGCGGGTGGAGCGCTTACCCCAATCGGCGGCGGCCCGGCGGGACGCGCCTGCGACATCCGCGACACAGACCGTTTACCCAGCGTTACCCGATGCGCTGCAGCGTTTGCATGCTGTTCAAGGCACCGCCCTAGATTGTCGACACGTCATCGGGCCGCACCCGTCCCCGATGCGCTACGACACCCCGCTGCGAGGACCACCATGAACACGGCGCTTTCCACCTTTGTCGCATCGCTGCTGCTGGTCGCTGCCTGCGGCGCGACCGCCACGGCCCTCGCCGCCATCACCGAACCCGACGCAGCGCTCGCCCGAGCCTGCCGGAACGGCGCCGCCGCGAACCTTTCCGCCCTGCCCGAGCGTCTTCCCGCCCGGTGCACCGCAAACCACTGAGAACGCCCAAGGGAGGTGTGCCCATGCCCATCAATCGCTATGTCCAGCCGAGCACGCCCGCCATGCGCGAGTTCGATGCCACCGAGCGGGCGCTGAACCAGCGCGCGCAAGACCGCGCCGCGGCCCGCGGCAAGCCCTGCCGCATCCCCCTGACGCTCACCGAAGCCGACCGCTACCGCTGGATCCGCGCCCACCGCAACAGCTTCGAGGTGGTCGACGCGCTGCGGCATTCGTTCGACGACAGCGAGTTCGACGCGCAGATCGAGAGCGCGATGCGCATGTCGGTGGCCGGGCCGAGCTATTTCGGCGGGCTCGACGATCTGCCCGAATCCTGAGTTGCAGCGCCCAGCGCGCTCACCCGATCACCCGCCTCAGATACGGCGCCGTGCGGCTCGCCGCGCTCGCGGCGACTTCGCCCGGCGAGCCGCTCGCCACGATGCGCCCACCGCCCTCGCCGGCGCCCGGCCCGACGTCGATCACCCAGTCGCTTTGCGCCACCACGCGCATCTCGTGCTCGACCACCAGCACGCTGTTGCCCGCATCCACGAGCCCCTGCAGCTGCGCCATCAGCTTGTCCACGTCCGACGGGTGAAGGCCCGTCGTCGGCTCGTCGAGCACGTACAGCGTGTGGCCTCGCTGCATGCGCTGCAGCTCGGTGGCGAGCTTGATGCGCTGCGCCTCGCCGCCCGACAGCTCGGTGGCCGGCTGCCCGAGGCGCAGGTAGCCCAGGCCGATGTCGCGCAGCAGCGCCAGCGGGCGCTGCACCGCGGGCTCGCCGGCGAAGAACGCCACCGCCTCGTGCACCGTCATGCCGAGCACCTCGGCGATGTTCTTGTCGCGCCAGGTCACCTTCAGCGTCTGCTCGTTGTAGCGCGCCCCATGGCAGCGCGGGCACGGCGCATAGACGCTCGGCATGAACAGCAGCTCCACGCTCACGAAGCCTTCGCCTTCGCAGGTGTCGCAGCGTCCCTTGGCTACGTTGAACGAGAAGCGGCCGGCATCGTAGCGGCGCGCGCGGGCAGCCGGGGTCGCGGCGAAGAGCTTGCGCACGCCGTCGAAGAGGCCGGTGTAGGTCGCGAGGTTGGAGCGCGGCGTGCGGCCGATCGGCCGCTGGTCGACCCGCACCAGCCGCTTGACGTGTTCGAGGCCGGCCTCGATGCGGCCCGCGGTGGCGGCGGCCACGCTGGGCTCGCCGTCTTCGCCCTCGGCGTCGTCGCGCTCGGGTTCGTGGCCGAGGTGCGCGCACACCAGTTCCACCAGCGCCTGGCTCACCAGGCTCGACTTGCCGGAGCCGGACACGCCGGTCACCGCGACCAACACGCCGAGCGGGATGCGCGCGTCGAGGCGGTGCAGGTTGTTGCGCGTGATGCCGCGCAGCTCGAGCCATGCCTTGGGCGATCGCGGCGTGCGCGGCGCGGCAGCTGGCGGCGCGAAGAGGTGGCGTGCCGTGTGCGACGCCGCAACGTCCTGCAGCCCGGCGGGCGGCCCGCTGTACAGCACCTGCCCGCCCTGCTCGCCGGCCTCCGGCCCGACGTCGACCAGCCAGTCGGCACGCCGCATCATGTCGAGGTCGTGCTCGACCACGAAGATCGAGTTGCCGGCGCGCCGCAGCTGGTCGAGCGACGCCATCAACGCCTCGCTGTCGGCGGGGTGCAGGCCGGCCGACGGTTCGTCGAGCACGTAGACGACGCCGAAGAGATTGGAGCGGATCTGCGTGGCGAGCCGCAGCCGCTGCAGCTCACCCGGAGACAGTGTCGGCGTGCTGCGCTCGAGCGACAGGTAGCCGAGCCCCAGCTGCTGCAAGCTGCCGATGCGCGAGACGAGGTCGCCGGCCAGCCGCTGCGCCGCGAGGCGCTTCTCTTCGGACAGGTGCGGCGTGCGCCGCACGTCGGGCGCGCCCTCGTGGGCCGAGCCGCCCGAGGCGACGCGGCGCGCTGTGTCCTGGCGCGCCGCGCGCCGGCTCAGCGTGGCGTCGTCGCCGGCCTCGTGCGGCTCGATGCGGCCTTCGGCCGCCGGCCGCAGCAGCTCGGCCACGCGGTCGAGCGGCAGGCGCGACATCTCGCCGATGTCCAGGCCCGCGAAGGTGACCGACAGCGCCGCCCGCGTGAGCCGCTTGCCGTCGCAGGCGGGGCACAGGCGGCCGACCATGAAGCGCGAGACCCGCTTCTTCATCAGCGCGCTCTGCGTGGTGGCGAAGGTGTGCAGCACGTAGCGGCGCGCGCTGCTGAAGGTGCCGTGGTAACTCGGCTCCTCCTTGCGGCGCAGCGCGGCCCGGGTTTCGGCCGGCGTGAAGCCGGCGTAGACCGGCACCGTGGGCTGCTCGTCGGTGAAGAGGATCCAGTCGCGAACCTTGCGCGGCAGCTTGCGCCACGGCGTGTCGACGTCATGCCCGAGTGTCACGAGGATGTCGCGCAGGTTCTGCCCGTGCCAGGCCGGCGGCCAGGCGGCGATGGCGCGCTCGCGGATCGTCAGCGAGTCGTCGGGCACCATCGACTGCTCCGTCACTTCGTAGATGCGTCCGAGCCCGTGGCAGTCGGGGCACGCCCCCTGCGGCGTGTTGGGCGAGAAGTCCTCCGCGTAGAGCATCGGCTGCTTCGCGGGGTAGCGGCCGGCGCGCGAATAGAGCATGCGCACGAGGCTCGACAAGGTCGTCACGCTGCCCACCGACGAGCGCGCGCTCGGCGTGCCGCGTTGCTGCTGCAAGGCGACCGCCGGCGGCAGGCCCTCGATGGTGTCGACGTCGGGCACGCCCACCTGGTCGATCAGCCGCCGTGCGTAGGGCGCCACCGATTCGAAGTAGCGGCGCTGCGCCTCGGCGTAGAGCGTGCCGAAGGCAAGCGACGACTTGCCCGAACCCGACACGCCGGAGAACACGACCAGCGCATCGCGCGGCACGTCGACATCGACGTTCTTCAGGTTGTGCTCGCGCGCGCCGCGAACCCGCACGAAGCGGTCGTGCCGAACCTCGCCTGGCATCTCGGAGGGGGGCAGTGGGTCGCGGCGCATGGATGCGATCAGCAGCAATCGACATGCCGGGGCTCGGCATGCCCCCACCCGCGTGTCCCGTTCGCGCTGAGCATGCTGTCCCGTTCGGGCTGAGCTTGTCGAAGCGCCGGCTGCATGCCAACGAGGGCTTCGACAGGCTCAGCCCGAACGGGAGGCGGGTGTGACGCTCAACTGAACAGCATGCTGTCCCGTTCGCGCTGAGCTTGTCGAAGCGCCGGCTGCATGCCTACGGGGGGTGGGGTGTGGCGCTCAACTGAACAGCATTGCCCCTAACTCGACAGGGCCGACCCCCCTCTTTGAAGTGCCACGGCGCCGAAGGCGGCCCGTATATTCGCGCCACCGACGCATCGATCGCCAGGAGGGCACCGTGAGACTTCTGCTGCTGAGCGTTCTGCTTCCCTTGTTCGCCGGCTGCGCCGGCACGCCGCGCATCACGGCGATCCACGACCCGCTGTACCGGGCCGAGAACCACAGCTCCACCATCACCGCGCGCGCCACCGAAACGCGCGACGGCATCGCCGAGATCACGATCGAAGCGGTGGTCGGCGAGCTGACGGCCTGCAGCGGCAGCGGCTTCAGCCTGCCAAGCCTCATACCGTGCCGCACCGGCGCGTCTGCGACGGGCGTCGTCTGCACCTTCGCCAACGTGAAGACCGAAGTGGCGTGCTCGCTGCCGCTGGGCCTGACGGACCGCCGACTCGTCACCTACCGCGCGACGGCACGCACGGCGAGGCGATCGGCGTCGTCGCCGTCGGTGACCTACGCGGGCGGTGCGCCGCTGACGCAGGCGCGGATCGCGTTCCCGTTCGGCACGATCACCGTGCCTTGGGAGACCGCGCGGCCGGTGATCTGGCGCACCGACGCACCCTCGTCGGCGACCGACCGGGGCGACAAGATCGACTGGGGCTTCGTGCCCGACGCCGACATGCCGACCTACCGCGCCTTCACCGACGATCTGCAGCCGATGGTGCTGCCGCTGTTCTACACCGACACCAACAGCTTCTCGACCTGGACGCGGGTGTGGAAGGACGTATTCAACGTCTGGGCCGGGCCCACGGGCGGCGACGGCGAAGGCTGCACCCGCACCTTCGCCGCGCCCGCCTCGACCGTGCGCGCCGCATTCGACGGCACCGCCATCCTGCACCGCAACGCCTTCCGCGACTGCGCCTCGATTTCGCTCGGCGGCGGGGCCGGCACCGCGCAGACCAACCTCGCCGACGCGCCGTGGGTGCTGCTGCACGAGGCCGGGCACTTCCTGTTCGGCCTGGGCGACGAATACGTGGGCGGCGGCAACTCATCGATCTCCGACCCGAAGAATGTCGTGGGCAGCAAGGGGAGCTGCGAATCCACCTCCACCACTTTCGGCCTGCCGACCTCGCAATGTGTGCAGATCGGCAGCTCGGGCACCTGGCGCAACGATGATGGGCAGGACACCACCATGGAGGACCGCACGCTCTCGAGCGACTGGCGCACACTGTCGAGCAAGGCCCTCGGCAACCATCTCAGCAAGTGCATCAACGGCGCCTGCTATTGAGCAGAGGAGCACACGATGACCACGCCTCGCATCCTCTCGACCGCAGCGCTGCTGCGGCTGGCGGCGCTCGCCGCCGCCGCTTCGGTGGCAACGCACACGGCGGCGCAAGCACAAGCCATCACGGCGCCCGGCAGCACGGGCGCGCCAACGGCATCCGATGGCGGCAAGGCGGTGCTGATTCCTCCGCGCGCGGTCGACGAAGCCAGCGACCCGGTGAACCGGAAGGTCGCCGCCGACACCGTCGACGGGCTGGTGGTGACGGTGACCATCGACGGACCCAGCGTCACGCTCGATTCGGCCAGTGCCGCGCGCGTGCCCAGGCGGCTGGCCCGCTCCGACCGTGCAGCCGGCGAGAACTTCGTGCGCGCGACGGCTTTCTCCGGCGGGCAGGCGGTCTCCACCACCGTGGTGCCGGACGTCGTGCTCAACGCAAGCGAGGGCGAGGGACTGGTTCGCCTGACGCGCCGGCAGATCGCCCTCGTGCTGTCGGCCGACCGGCCGATCGACACGGTGACC
>CAJPFZ010000517.1 GCA_905339355.1 Burkholderiaceae bacterium | reverse complement strand
CGACAGGCTTGCGAGCGTCTCGCCATAGGCCTTGAGCTCGCTTTCGTTGCTGAGCTTGCCCGACTCGTCGTAGGTCGCGACCACGCGCTTGGACGGCGGCTGCCACGGCGTCAGCGAGCGCGTCATCGTGTCGGGGTTGTACTGGAAGACGATGATGTTTGGGATGGGGATGAGCATCGGGGCGCCGAAGTAGATCAGCGCGCCTTTGAGCAGCCACGACGACACTTGCGAGCCCATGTCAGCTGGCCTCCTTGAAACCGAAGCTCGCCGACTGCAGCACGGCGACTTGCTTGCTCAACACGTCGGCCTTGATCGACTGGCCGACCTTGCTCGGCACGTAGCCGGCTTGCGGCTGGTCGCCGGCATAGATGCTGGCGTTCTTGGCGGTCTTGACCAGCGCCTCGTAGTACTCCACTTCGCGGCTATCGATCGCGGCGGCGAGCTTGTCGTTCATCAGGTTGCGCATCCACGTGTAGGTCTTGCAGGTGGCAGTGAAGATGGCGCTGCTCAGGTCTTCGGGTGTGACCTCCTTGCCGCTCAGCTTGGGCAGGTCGGCTTCCTTGAAAGGCTTGCCCAGGCGCTTGTTGGCGATGGCCTGCAGCGGCGGCGCCTTGCCCAGCACGAGGTCGGCGAACTCGCCGAGCGCATCGCGGTAGATGCCGTGGATGGCCGCCCCTTGGCTCGGCGCCTTCACGTCGAGGTCGTCGGCCTTGGGGGACACATGCACGTCGCCGAGCGTGTGCGCATGCACCGACAGCAGGATGGTGGGCATCTCGCCGCCGCGCCCGGCCTCGTTGCTCGACACCAGGATGCCGGCATCGCCGTCGGGCTTGGTAGCGATCACGTCGACGCGGTTGCCCGTGCCTTTGACGTTCGGGTACAGCGACAGCGGGTTGGGAAACGGCTTGTGCTTGTCCTTGGAGTTGACGAAGTACTCGAGCAGGAGGTACTGCACCGTGTGGTGCGAGGCGCGGTCGGTGCCCTTTTGCTGGTCAGCGTTGCCCTTGTCCTTGTACAAGCCCAGGCGCAGTCCGATTTGGCCGTAGTCGACGGTGCCGATCTTCACGCGAGACTGCGGGTCGGGCAAGATGTACTCGGACCATTTCGGCGCCGCATCGCCCGGCAGGTCGCGGCTCGGCGGCGGGTTGATGTAGGTGTCCATCAAGTCCTTGGCGCGCTTGGCGAACACCAGCACCTTGGCGCCGGCGCGCGTCGCGCTGGTGTAGATGGCGGGTCCGGGCTGCAGGCCTTGCAGAGCGAGGCGCGCCTTGGCCTGGTAGAAGGGCAGCTTGTCGGCGGTGACCTTGGGGAAGCTGTTCGTCATGATGTCCGACCACAGCTTGGCCGTGCCGCCGATCATCGGCAGGTGGAGGTAGTTGAACTTGAGGCGCTTGAAGGGCTGGTCGGGGTCGATGGTCTTGCGGTCCTTGCCGTCGGGCCCCTGCTCCTTCTTGGTGTTGAGTTCCACGTCCATCGACACGCCGGTCACGCCGAAGAAGAACTCCTCCAACGCGGTCTCGGTGCGCCCGAGGTTGACGATCCAGAACGTCTCGGTCGTGGCGCTCTTGGTGCCCTTGTCCTTGCGCCGCTGGATCTGCTGCAGGCCCGACATCAGGACGTGCGGCATGCCAGTGTCGAGGTCGGTCTTGCGGTTCTTCACCACGTAGTCGACGAGGTCCTGCGCCGCCACACCGAAGGGCCCCGCGAACGCCACCGGCGAGCCGGGCTTGCCCACCGTCTTCAGCGCCTCGACCAGCTTGGCCGCGAAGTTCGCCTGCAACTGCGGCAGCGCCTGCGACATCGCGGCGGGATCGACCTTCTCCTTCAGCGTCTCGGCCGCGCTCTCCTGAAGCTTGGTCGGGTCGCCCAGCTTCTGGAAGAACTTGGCGATGGTGTCGGTCAGCTTGGGCTGCAGGCCCTCGCTGCGCGTCGCGTTGCGCGGCGAGCGGGCCGGCTCGCGTGCCGCCTGGGCGAGCGCATCGGCCTGCGACTCGGCCGCGGTGTCGATGCGCCAGCCGCGCGCGCCGCCCCTCTCGCCGCGCACCGGATCGCTGGCGTGCCTGGCACCGAGGGGCCGCGGCCCCGTCTGCTGCAGCACATGCGCGAGCTCGTGGTTGAGCACGTCGCCGCCTTGCGCGCCGTCGGTGCGCAACCCGCTGTCGAGGTAGACGTGGCTGCCGCTGGTGGCGGCGAGCGCGCCCGACTGCCGCAGACCCGCGTCGACGGCCGGCCCGCGGTGCAGGCGCACGTGCGAGAAGTCGTGGCCGAAGCCGCGCCGCGCGCGCGCTTGCGACGGCGCGTCGAGCCGCGCTCCCGGCCCGCCCGGCAGCCGCGGCGAGCCGGCGGGCAGGCCGGCGCCGTCCGCCAGCCGGGGCTGCGCACTCTCCGGCGCGTCGCGGTCGGCGAACTGCATCGTGATCTCGCGAACGTCCATCGCGGCCAGGTCCTTGAGGAAGGGCACCTGGGTCAGCAGGCCATGGACTTCGTCCGACACCGCCGTGCCGGCCTTCTTCAGGTAAGGCTCCAGCGCCGTGCGGGCGTGGTCGCGCCAGATGATGTTCGGGTCGAGCCGCGCCGAGCGCAGCTGATCGGCCACCTTGCCGAACAGCCACTGGAAGATTTCCTCGACCGCGCCGATGTGGCGCGAGCCCTGCAGCGGCACGCGGTACTTGAGCGGCAGCTTGTCGATCAGCAGGTTGACCGCCATCTCCACGATCGCTTCCAGCGGCACCAGCTCGTCGGGCAGCTCGTAGCTGCCCAGCGCGTCGAGCACGCCTTCGAAGCGGCGGTACATCTCCTGCACGCTGCCCACCATGTCGGCCGCCTTGTCGACGCCCAGCTCTTTCAGGTCCAGGCCCTGCAGCCGGTGCAGGTTGCTTGCCACCGCGCGCAGCAGCACGGCGACCCACGGCGAGCCTTCGACGAACAGTGCGGTCTTGCGCACCGAGAAGGTGACGTGCTCGTGCATCACCTCCGCGCCCTTGACGAGCTCGGCACCGGCGCGCACCAGGCGGCCGATGACCTTGCGCGAGGCCTTCTTGGTGCTGTCGCCGCCCTTGCTTCGGAACATGCCCATGCGGCCCTGCGGGGTCATTGCCGCGGAGAGCGTCTCGAACATCGGCGGCACGGTGTCGAACAGCAGGTAGTCCCACAGCACCTCGAGCGTCAGCTGCTTCTTGAGCTCCGACAGGCCGCTGTCGAACAGCGAGCCGGAGTCACTGTCGAGCGCGCCGCGCAGCATCGCGTACTCGGCGCTCCCGAGGAAGCGCAGCACGCTGCCGGCCAGCTCGGCGTAGGCGATCGGCGCGGCCACCTCGGGGAAGGCGATCTGCAGCGCGGTCGTGAGCACGCTCGCAAAACCTTCCAGCACACCGGCCAGGTCGGACAGCTGCTCCAGCACGATGTGCATGTGCACCGCGTAGGTCAGCTCGGTGAGCATCGAGGTCTTGTCCGAGCGGACCACGATCTCTACCGGGCTGCCGCCCGACGGCGTGCGCATGATGGTGACCAGCTCGACCGCTGGCGCGTCGGCCTTGACCTCCTCGCCGTCGACCCACAGGCGCCGCTGGCCGAGATCGTTTTCGTCCCAGGCCACCGCCGAGCCGCGGGTCAGCAGCTCGGGCTGGTAGGTGAACGCGCGGTGCACCTTGATCAGCGTGTAGACGACACCTTCGACCATGAAGGTGTCGGTCACGTCGTCATCGTCATGCTTGCGGCCGACAATCGGGTAGCCGCGGTTGGGCACGCGCAGCATGTTCTCGCCGGGCAGGCCTTCGAGCACCACGTCTTCCTGCGCCTTCTCGGCCGTGGCCTTGAAGGCCTGCGCCAGTGCGTTCAGTTGCCCGGCGCGGCGCTTCAAATCGGACATCTCGAAAATCAGCCACAGCGACTTGAGCGCCTCCTCGTTGGCGCTGTCGGATGCCAGCTTGGCGGCGCCCTTGACGTGTGCAAACAGCGGCAGCACGATGTCCAGGCGGTCGGTGCCGGACACGGTGACCAGCGAGCCGAAAGTCGTCGTCTCGCCCAGCTTGCGCGCGAGCACCGGTGCCAGCTCGAGCATCAGCCCGGTCATCTGCAGCTGCTGCTCCTCGGGGCGCGCCGGCTGGATGTTGCCGGCGAAGATCATCGTCAGCTCCAGGGCGCGCCGCGGCGCTTCGTAGTAAGCCTCGGGCGCCTTCAGGAACGACTTCTCCAGCCGCTCCCATTGCTTCTCGATCATCGGGCGCACGATGTGCCGCTCGTTGTTGGTGGCGCGGCGCAGCGGTGCGTCGAGGTCGCTCAGGGCGCCCTTCATCCAGGTCTCGATCGCGCCTGCCAGGTCGGCCCGGACCTTCTTGTCCTGACCCGCGGCAAGGTTCAGCGCGCTCAGCCAGTCGCGCGGCAACGCATAGTCCTTGGGCGCGCCGAGCAGCTTGCCGCCGGGCAGCGGCAGCTGCTGGATGCCGGGCACCTGGGCCAGCTTGTCGACCAGCCGCGCCATGTCGGGCAGGAACCAGACGACGAAGCCCTCCTTGTGGGCGCTGATGTTCTGCGGGATGTAGCCGTTTTCGTCCGGGCCGAGCTCCTTGCTCACCAGCTCCTGCAACACCGGGTGGTTGCCCGGCAGCAGGTCGGCCACCTGGGTTCTGTCCGCGGGCCGCACGTACAGCACGGTCGACTCCAGCGGCACGCGGTACCTGCGCGGCAGCTGCAGGCTCGATTCGACCCCTTTCAGCGCGGTGTTGACGATCGGCTCCTGCCCGGCCTCGTAGCTGAACTCGCGCGTCGGCCCGGCCGGCGTCTTCGCGGTGAGCACCGCGTTGAGCTTGACGAGCAGGTTCTCGTAGTACAGGGCATAGACCATCTGCACGAGCGCCGCGCCCTGAATCGCGCCGCCGGTCAACTCGCCGGTCGGGAAGTTGTCAGAGAACTCCTTTAGCGAAGAGTGTGTCTTTTCGAACGGCGCAAGCAGGCCCACGTGGCTCTTGAGCAGGCCTTCCTGCCGCGCCCGCAAGCTGACCGAGGCGCTGTCGCGCAGGCTGTCGTAGCCGAGGATATTGCTCGCGTTGAAGAACACGTAGACCAGTTCGTGAAAGGCGTGCGCCGCGGCGTCGCTGTCGCGTATTCCTTGTGCTGTGTCCTTGGTCTTCGGCGGCGCCGCGTACGAGACCAGGTGACCGTGCAGCGCGAACAGAAGGAACAGCACCACCCCGTACACCATGTCGTCGGTCACGTCGGCCGGCGTCTCGTCGGCCTCCGCGGCAGGGTCGACATCGACCGCGGCCGGCGGTGGAATTTCCTTGACCTGCAGCTTCTTGTCGCGGGCCGCGAGATCGCTGTCGACCTGATAGGTCAGCTGCTCGATCATCTTCGCCGCCGCCCCGAAGTGGCCTGCCATGCTGGCCGGCTTCGGCAAGGCGCCATGGTCCAGCCGCGTCGCACGCGCGAGCACCGCGATCAGCTTCTTCTGCACGCCGGCGAGTGGTTTCAGCGTCGGCAGCCGCGTGCGAACCGCCTCCTGGAGCTTCGCCGACTGCATCTGCGCGGCCGCGTCCTGGCCGCGCGTCGTTCCCACGGCGAGGCCCATGGCCTGCACCGATTCCCAGAAGCGCTTTGCGCGCACGGCGATCGGGGCGATCAAAGCGCCCACCTCGGTAGCAATCTGAATCACCTCCGGCTCGGCGCTGAGCGATTCCGCCAAACGCACGAGGTACGCCGGATCGGTGTAGTTGTCGATGAAGAACTTCTTGACGACAAAGCGCGCCATCAGCGACTTGTTGTCCTTCAGCGTCTTCTTCATCAGCCTGAAGGGCTCCAGACGCACGGTGTCGAATGCGCAGAAGGCGCGCAGCGCGACGGCAGTGCGCTCGTCGGGCATCAGCGGCTGGTACAGCAAGGCCTCGACGATCGCGTCGGCCATGGTCTCGTTGAACTTCATCTCCGGATCGAGGTTCAGGCCGCCGCGGGTCGCACCGTAGAAGTCGAGTCGCGCCACGTGCACGATTGCGTTGGGGAAGTACTTGCCGGCTACCGGGTGCTTCTTCAGCAGCTTTGTCACCCAGGACGCATCGCCGCGGCGCTGCGAGGCATAGAACGACCAGCTTCCGAAGGCGGTCCGCTCGGGCAGCTGCTTGCCGACGACGCCGGCGGCGGCAACGTCGGCGTTGAGCGATTTGTAGGCATCGAAGAAGAGCGCCTTGACGGCGTCGGTCATGTCTGCGGCGGGTGCCGCGCTCAGCACGGCGTCGACAGCGTCGATCGCGTCTTCGAGCGACTTGCCGTCGACATCCTTCTTGATGCGGTCGGCGTACTTCCTGACGGTGGCGTCGGTGCTGGAGCCGAGATGGCGGTCGATCGCCGCGATGCACGACGCGCCGTCCACCCCCGGCTGCAGCAGGTTCAGGCTGGAGAAGCGTCCCTCGACCGCCGTGCCGCCGGCCAGCTTGTCGCGCGACTCGCGGATCAGATCGTTGGGATCGGGTTCGCGCTGCACGGCGGCGTCGCCGTGCGCGCCGGGTTCGAGCCGCCGCCGTCCCCGGTGCGCGGGCCGGGCGGCCTGTTGAAGCGCATGCGCGACCTCGTGGGCGATCAGCTCGCGGCCAATTGGCGTCGACGGGGCCCAGGCCCCGGGTCCAAAGTACAGTGCCGCACCGGCCGTGAACGCGCGCGCGCCGAGCTGCCTCGCAGCCCACTGCGCCGGCGCGTCGGTGTGTACGCGCAGACCTCCGAGATCGGCGTCGAAGGCGAGTTCCAGGCTCGCCCGCAGGCCGACCGGCAGTGTTCCGGGAACGCTGGAGGGAAGATGCCAGGACGCCGTCGCGGCCGGCGTGAGGGCGGCACCCAGTCCGGACTCGCCGCGCACGAAGCGCGCGGCGCTGCGCTCGGCCTGGCGCTCGTGCGCGTCGTGCGCCGGACGTGCGGCCCGTGCGCGCACCGCGGTGGAGCGCTGGCCCCGGGGGCGGCCTGCGACCGCATGCGTTTTCACGGCGCGCCCTCCAGCAACGCCCGCAGATCACGCTCCGACAGTCCCGCTCCCTCTTTCGCCAGCTCGCGCGCGAGCATCTCCCCCAGCAGGCGCAGCGACGGCTCGCAGCGTGCGTGGCGAGCGGCGAACAGCGCCGACAGCGCCGCGTTCTTGATCACCGCGCCGGTGGCCTCGGCGCGCGCGATGCGCGGCAGCTCGGCATCCAGGCGGCGGGACTGCGCCGGCGTGAAGAGGGCCTGCACCGACTGCCGCCAGATGCGCTCGCGCGCGTCGGCGCCAGGCTTCGGGAAGTCGACCACGTGGCGGATGCGCCGCAGGAAGGCGCCGTCGATGTTCGCCTTCAGGTTGCTCGCCAGCAGCACGATGCCGGGGTAGCTCTCGAGCGCCGTCATCAGGTGGCTGCTGTCCAGGTTGGCGAAGCGGTCCTGCGCGTCGCGCACCTCCTCGACCCGCTTGGCGTACAGCGCATCGGCCTCGTCGAAGAACAGCACCGAGCGCTGCGCGGCGCGCGAGGACAACAGCTGCTGCAGGTGCTGCGCGGTCTCGCCGACCCACTTGCTGACCACCGCCGAGAGGTCGACGGCGAGCAGGTCCAGCCCGAGGTCGCCTGCAATCACTTGTGCCGCCATCGTCTTGCCGGTGCCCGGCGCGCCGGCGAACAGCGCCACCAGGCCCCGGCCATAGGGAAAGAGCCTCGCTGCCGCCGGATCGGCCCAGACGCGCACGCGCTCGCGCGCCTCGAACGCGATCTCCTTCAGGCGCTCGTGCACCGGTGCTGGAAGCACCAGGTCGTCCCACTGGAAGCTGCAGTCGATGCGCCGCGCGAGCGGACCGAGGTCGCCGCGGGTGCGTTCGCGCAGCGCCTGCGCGGCCTCGCGCGCGCTCGATGGCGCGGTGCCGGCGGCGCCGGCGATGTCGTCCACGCCGGCGTCGTGGCACAAGGCCAGATCGGCGAGATCGCCCGCGGGCCAGGCCGCGCATGGCGGCCACCAGTGCCGCCACAGGCGCTCGCGTTCGGCGGCATCGGGCGGGGACAGGCGGCACGCCAGGTCCTGCACCCCGGGTACCGGCAGCGCGAGCGGCCCGTCGCCATGCACGATCTGCACGGCGAAGGGCAGCACGCCGGCCGGGCGCGACAAGGCCGCGTCGTCGAGTGCGACGCAGGGAATGCAGTGGTCGAGAAAGGCCTGCCGGTGCAGCCGGACCGCGGTATCGGTGTCCGCCGGCAGGCTGCCTTGCGGCACGTCGAGCACCGGCAGCCGAAGGCGCTCGCCCAGCGCCGCCGCGAACCAGCGCGCCGCCAGCGCATCGCCGGCGACGACGTGCACGCGCCAGCGCAGGCCGCGCTGCAGGCCGTCGAGCAACTGCCGCGCTGTCGCGTCAAGTGGCCATTGCGCGAGTTCGATGGCGGCCGGCAGCAGCTGCGCGCGGCCGGCGAGGCTGCGGTCGAGTTCGTGCTCGCCTTCGAGCCACGCGATGATTGCGGCGTCGATCACCAGGGCGGCGGTGCCGTCGATCAGCGGATGCTCCTGCACCATCTGCCACAGCAGCAGCGGCGACTCGCTCGGCAGCCGCACGCGCGGTGCGTGGCCGAACAGCGCGGCGACGACCCGCACGGTGATCTGGCCAGCGAAGTGCTCGCGGCTCGCGAGTTGCGCACGCAGTTCGGGATCGAAAGCGCCGACCCACAGCACCGCCAGCACGTCGGACTCGAAGGCGTCGAGCCCGAAGCGCTCGCTCAGTTGCGCGAGCCGGCCAGCTGCGAGCGGCGGTGCGTCGCCGTCGATCGCGGCCACGACCCGTTCGCGTTGCAGCGTGCGTTCGTCAGCAGCCGGCGGCGGCGCGGCGCGCACGCGCTCCGCGGTGGCGTTGCGACGACCGCTCATGGCACCGTCTCCCACCACGGCCCCGACTCGGCGCCGCGCACCACCAGCCGCAGCGGCAGCACGCTGCCGGCGACCGTGCCGGCGGGAAACTGGAAGCGGATCGTGGTCCGCGCGGCGGGCGGCGCCGCCGGTGTGAAGAACTCGCCGGCGCCCGGCGCGCCCGCGCCGACGCGCACCAGCCGCGCTGCGCCCGCGAACATCAGAAGCTCGCCCTGGGCGAGCAGATGGGGCTCGAAGCCGTCGACGGTGACCGTCAGCACCGGTCCCGCAGCCGTGACGGAGACGATCGCCGGCGCGATGGCGAAGCCCGATTGGTTGGAGAAGGCATCGAAGTCGCGCTGCGAGCCATCGGGCAGCGTGTGTCGCGCGGTGGTCCGCACGATCGCGCCGTAGATGCCGGGCACCAGCGACTGCGCGCCGATCGATGGCTGGACCGTTACCGTCAGCCGGCTGCCGTTGGTCGCGAGGCTCCAGGCGGCATCGGCTTCGAGCGGTTCGGCGAAGTCGCGGTGGTTGAGCAAGAGCGTGGTGATGTCGCCTTTCAGGTCGGCACCGCGAATCTCCAGCGTCTGCCCGTAGGCCACCTCCGCGGGCGAGATCTCGATCGCCCTTGGATCGAGCTCACCGGGTGGCGTGAAGCTGATGGTGTTGACGGTGCTCTCGATTCGCGGCTGGCCGCGCACCATGCTGTGCACGCCCACCATCAGCACGCGGCCGCGGCGCGTTTGCGGCTCCTCGGGTTCCAGCAGCGTGGCGGCGACTTCGTAGTACGCGGCCAGCCGCAGCGGGTTGGTGCCTGCCTGCCAGTACTGCGCCGCTTCGTTGGCGGGCGTGGGTTGCAGCAGCGCCCGCAGCCGGTTGTTGCGCCCGCGCAGCGTGGCGGGCATCAGCAGCACAGGCCCGCCATTGGTGTCGACGCTGCTCGTGTCGTCGATCACCGGCAAATCGCGCATGGTCTTCAGCGCCAGGCCCATCACCAGCTGGTCGGCGAGCGCGCGCAGGTTGGCGTCGACGATGTTGCTGCGCGGCGTCATCACGTAGTACAGCGTCAACCCCATCGGGCGGAAGCGCTGTGGCACGGCGTCGTTCACCGGCCACTCCTGCGATTTGGTGTGTGCGTCCTCGCGCACGTGGTAGAGATAGAAGCTCAGCGCATGCGCCGCGTTCACGAGATCCGGCGCACCAGCTGACGCGAGCAGCGGCGTCGCGGCCGGCCAGTCGGGAAAGGTCGGGATGCGCCCGCCCAGCAAGGTGGTGAAGCAGCGGGTCACGAGGCTCAGGTCCAGCAGTGCCATCGCATGCCTCTCGAACTCTCAGCCCTGCCCGATGCCGAAGCGCGAGATCGCGCTGCTGTGCGCGAGCTCGTCGAGGCGGCGCGCCGGCGGTGCGACGACCACGGTGGTCTGCACGATGCGCTGTGGTGCGCTGCTCGGCTGCGGTCTCGCCGGCGGTGGCGGCGGCGCGCGGGGGGCGGTCGCCGCGGAATCGGGGCGGCGCGGGGACGCCACGGCAGCTTCCGGCGCCAGGGCTGCGCGGGGCGGCAGGGGCCGCAACAGCGCCGGTTCGGACGGGCGTGCACGCGCCGCGGGCGCGATCGCTGCGGCCTGGCGTGATGGGGGCTCGACGGTGGCGCTCGGCGAAGGCGCGGGCGGCTGAGCCGCGTCACGCCTGGCCGGGGGCACGCCGAGCGTTTGCATGAAGGCGTCGGCGCGGGCCTGCGGCGCCGGGGCTGCGGGCGCGGGCTCGACGCGTGTTCCCGGCGCGCGGACGGTGTCGACCGCGGGCGCGGCCGCGGGGGCCGATGCGGCGATGTCGTCGTTCAGCGCGGCGGGCGGATGCGGCGCGGGCGCGGTTGCCTGGGCGAGGGCCATCGTGGCGATGGGCGGCATGACCGGCTGTGCGCGGTCTGCAAGCGCGGGCGCCGGCACCGGCCGCGCATCGCCGCTGCTCGCCGCCGCGGGCACTGCGACCGCTGCCGGCTCGACGACCCACGGCGCCACCTGCTCGAACGGATCGAACACACCCGCTTCGGGCGTTCGTGCGACAGCGAGTGCGCGTCGGATCAGTCGCTCGAGGTGGTCCATCGCCGCCTCATCCGAAGGCCGCCGGGCCGCCGCCCAGGCGCTGCACCAGCGAGCGCCGCAGGCTGCGCGGCAGCGACACGATGTCCTGCAGCGACCAGCCGTAGCCGCTCGCGAGCGCATGCACCTCGCCCAGCACCGACTCGCGTTCGTCGAGCAGGCGCTGCAGCACGAAGGACTGGACGTCGAAACGCGCGAGCTGCATCGCGCCGCATTCGGCGCAGTGCGTCTCCAGCTCCACGTCGATCAGCGGCGCCAGCACGTCCAGCCGAGCGCAGACGGCCGCGCGGCCTGCCGACGGCTGTGGCGCGATCGATGCGAGCAGCTGCGCGCCGCCCTCCTCGGCGCCGAGCAGGGCGGCGGCGTCCTCCTCGGCGGCGTTCGGCAGCACGAGGCGTGCGCCGTCGTCGTCGAGCGTGCGCGCAGCGATGACCGGCGCGGGCGGCGCCTGCCGGTGCAGCTGCCGCTGCAGCGCCGAGAGCTCGAACGAAAGGTCGTAGGGCTCGCCGCAGGCGCCGCAGTCGAGCGACGACACGATGCGGTCGCCCCACAGCGCGCGGTGCAGCGCGGCCAGGAGCCCGTCACGGTCGCTCGCGCTCAGCGCGCCGGCGCCGCCGGGCGGGGCGTCGTCGAACAGCCGGTCGAGCAGCTGCACCGCCGCACGCGTGTCGACGCCGCCGAGCGCGAGTTCGTCGCCGCCTTGCGGCTCGCGCAGCCGCGCCGCCTGCGGCGAGGGGCTCGCATGGCGCAGCGGGACTCGCTCGGTCCATGCCTGCATCGCCATTCTCAGGTTTCGGCCGGCTCGGCCACGTCGATGTCGCGCACCCAGCCTTCGTTCTGCATCACGATGTGTTCGAACGCGACGGCGTGGCCGTTGGCATCCAGCTCGGGCAGCGCCTGGTACTCCGACACCCAGCAGCGGAACACCTTGTAGGCCTTGGCGACTACGCCCTGCTCGTTGAGCAGCTCGATGATGATGTCCTTGCGGAAGCCCTTCAGCGTGAGCACGCTGCCGCCTTCGACGCTGTAGACCTTGTTGGCCCAGTCCTCGAACTCGGGGTCGTGCGTCACGCCGCGCTCCAGCGTGATCGGCTCGAACTTCCAGGTCGACGGCGAATGCCGCGAGGTGCTGGGGTCGCCCCCCTCGCGGTGCGACACCACCTCGGTGCTGCGCTTGAGCGCCGAGACCTTGGAAACGCCGGCGACGTAGCGGCCGTCCCACTTGACCCTGAATTTCATGTTCTTGTAGGGGTCGAAGCGGTGCGTGTTGACGGGAAACTGTGCCATGGTCTTCTCGCTCCGTTCAGGTCTGGATCTGGCCGGCCATCTGCTGCAGCGTCAGCACCACGAACTCGGCGGGCTTGAGCGGCGCGAAGCCGACGACGATGTTCACGATGCCGAGGTTGCGGTCGTTCTGCGTGGTCGTGCTCGCGTCGCACTTGACGAAGTAGGCGTCGCGCGGGCTCGCGCCCTGGAAGGCGCCCTGGCGGTACAGGTTGTTCATGAATGCGCCGACGTTGAGCCGGATCTGCGACCACAGCGGCTCGTCGTTCGGCTCGAAGACGACCCACTTGAGGCCGCGGTATAGGCTCTCTTCGATGTACAGCGCGAGGCGGCGGATCGGGATGTACTTGTATTCCGAGCCGAAGCCGTCGTCGCCGTCCATCGTGCGGGCGCCCCAGTTCACGATGCCGTTCGGGAAGACGCGGATGGTGTTGACGGCCTTCGGGTTGAGCACGCCGTTCTGGTCGTCGGAGAACTTTACCTTGACGCCGGTCACGCCGCGCAGGTCGGCTTCGGTGCCGGCCGGCGCCTTCCACACGCCGCGCGTGCCGTCGATGCGCGCCATCAGCCCGGCGATCGCGCCGCTGGGGCCCACGAAGACGTCCTTGCCGGCTTCGTCGATCTTGAGCTGCGGGTAGAAGACCGCGGCGTGGTCCTTCACCAGTCCCACG
>CAJPFZ010000516.1 GCA_905339355.1 Burkholderiaceae bacterium | reverse complement strand
TGCCGGCAAGCTCGCGCAGCGCATGGGCCGTGGCGCCTTCGAGGCCGGCGTGCAACAGATCCGTGACGCGATCGCCGACGGCGAGGTCTTGCAGGTCAACCTGACCCGCCGCGAGGACGCGCCGTTCGAAGGCGATGCGTGGTCGCTGTACGAGGACCTGGTGGCAGCCCACCCGGCGCCGTTCGCGGCCTTCATCGAGGCGCCGGGATTTGCGATCGCCAGCTGCTCGCCAGAGCGTTTCGTGCAGATGCGCGGCGACCACGTGCAGGCGCGGCCCATCAAGGGCACGATCGGTCGCGGCGCAGATGCACTCGAGGACGGGCAGCGCCGGCAGTGGCTCGCCGCCAGCGAGAAGAACCGCGCGGAGAACCTGATGATCGTCGACCTGATGCGCAACGACATCGGCCGCGTCGCGCGCATCGGCAGCGTGCGGGTGCCCGAGCTGTTCGCGCTCGAACCCTATGCGAGCGTGTGGCAGATGGTGTCGACGGTGCAGGCGCAACTGCGGCCCGGCCTCGGCGCCGCCGACCTCCTGCGCGCCTGCTGGCCGCCCGGATCGATGACGGGCGCGCCGAAGCTGAAAGCGATGCAGATCATCGAGGCACTGGAGCCGCTGCGGCGCGGCTTCTATGCCGGCTCGATCGGCTACCTCGACTGCACCGGCGCGATGGACTTGTCGGTGGTGATCCGCAGCGCGATCGTCGCGCAGGGCCGCGTGATGCTGCAGCTGGGCGGCGGCATCGTCGCCGATTCGCAGCCCGCGGCCGAATGGGACGAGACGGTCGCCAAGGGCGAACGTCTCGCCGATGTCCTCAATGCAGCGGCGAGCCGTCGGGCGCATCGCCCGTCATCAGCGTGATCGCCGGCTGGCCGACGCTGCCGGCCTGGATCTCTTCGTCGGTCGCCTCGCGCACATCGCGCACCTGGATCGCCATGCGCAGCGCGATGCCGGCCAGCGGGTGGTTGCCGTCAAGGACCACGTGGCTGGGATAGACCTCGGTGACGGTGTAGATCGCATCCTCGGGCAGGCCCGGCGTGACGGCGCCTTCGGGCACGCCGTCGAACTGCATGCCGGGTTCGATCAGCTCGGGCAGCACCGAACGCTCCTCGAAGAACACCAGCTCGGGGTTGTAGTCGCCGAAGGCATGTTCGGGCTCGAGGTGCAGTTTCGTTTCGAAGCCGGCTTCCTGGCCGGCCAGAGCTTCTTCGACCTTGTCCAGCAGATCGTCGCCGCCGTAGAAGAACTCGACCGGATCCTGGAGTTCGTCGATCAGTTGGCCTTGGGTGTCTTCGAGCCGCCAGACCAGGCTGACGACGCAGGGGGCGGTGATGTTCATCTCGAAAGCGGCGTGGGGGCGTTGCATCGGCGAAATGATCGCACAGGCCACAATCCCGTTCATGGACATTGCCGTCGCTTCGCCGCTGCTGGGCGGCCTCACGCCCCAGGTCTTCATGCGCCGCCACTGGCAGAAGCAGCCGCTGCTGATCCGCCAGGCCGTGCCGGGCGTCGTGCCGCCGGTGAGCCGCGCCGAGCTGTTTGCGCTTGCCGGCCGCGAGGAAGTCGAATCGCGACTGGTCGTGCATCACGCGAACGGGTGGACGCTCGAGCACGGTCCGTTCACGCGCCGGCAGATTCCGGGCATCAGGCAGAAGGCCTGGACGCTGCTGGTGCAGGGCCTGGACCTTCACGTCGCCGCCGCCCACGAGCTGCTGTCGCGCTTTCGCTTCGTGCCCGATGCGCGGCTGGACGACCTGATGATGTCCTACGCCGCGGAGGGCGGGGGGGTCGGGCCGCATTTCGATTCCTACGACGTGTTCCTGCTGCAGGTGCAGGGGCGGCGGCGCTGGCGCATCGGCCGCATGAGCGACGGCGCGCTGCTGCCCGACGTGCCGTTGAAGATCCTCGCCCACTTCGAAGCGGAGGAAGAGCACCTTCTGGAGGCCGGCGACATGCTGTACCTGCCGCCGCGCTGGGCGCACGACGGCGTGGCCGAAGGGGCAGACTGCATGACGTGCTCGATCGGCTTTCGCGCCGCGGCGCGCGACGAGGTCGGCCGCGAGGTGCTGCAGCGCCTGCTCGACGGCGAGGAGCCGAGCGCCGCGCCGACGCTGTACCGCGATCCGTCGCAGCCGGCAACCGACACCCCCGGGCGCATCCCGTCGACGCTGCAGGCCTTCACCGGCGAAGCCGTCGCACGGCTGGTGGAAAATCCGAAGGTACTGGGCTGCGCGCTGGGCGAGTGGCTGAGCGAGCCCAAGCCGCAGGTGTCGTTCGAGGCTGGCGATGCGCTGCCGTCCGATGCTGGCGTGCTGCTCGACCGCCGCACGCGCATGCTCTACGACGACGATCACGTGTTCATCAACGGCGAGTCCTACCGTGCGGCCGGCGCCGACTTCACTCTGATGCGCCAGCTGGCCGACCAGCGCAGCCTGAGCGCCTCGTCCCGGCGCAAGCTCAGCGACGAGGCCGCGCAGCTGCTGCAAGAGTGGGGGCAGTCGGGCTGGCTGCACGCTGCCGAGGACGAGACGAAGGAGAAGGCATGACCGAAGCGCTTCATCGACTGTTCAACACGCGCCGCGAGTTCCACGCCGCCTTGCTCGAAGGTTTCGGCGAGATCGCGAGAGTGGGCTGCCGCGAAGTCTGGCTCAGCGACGAGGACTTCGCCGACTGGCCGCTGAACTCGCCCGACGTCATCGAACTGCTGACCCGATGGGCGCAGTCGCATCGCAGGCTCACGCTGATCGCGCGCGGCTTCGACGAAGTCGCGCGCCGGCATCCGCGCTGGGTCGAGTGGCGGCGCCAGTGGTCGCACGTGGTCGAGTGCCGCGCCAACGAGGAGGCCGCAGTCGGCGAGATCCCCACGCTGCTGCTTGCGCCCGGTGTGGTCGCCGTGCGCTTGTTCGACCGCGTGAATTTCCGCGGCAGCCTCTCGCGCGACCCGGCGGACTGGGTGCGCCATCGCGAACTCATTGATGCGGTTTCGCAACGCTCGGTGGAGGCCTTCCCACCGACCATTCTCGGCATCTGAGTGTTTCCACCTATAATCGCGGGCTGGACCATGGAGGTGCTCGAGCGCTCCCTGGTCTTTTGAGCGTTGGGGCTCTGTGGAATTGGAGGGGTCCCACAATTACCGGTAATTGTTCGAACCTTTTTGATTCGAGGACAAATATGAAAAAGTCGCTTCTGTTGGCTTCCCTGGTTGCTTCCGTCGCTCTCGCTGCTTGCAGCAAGAAGGAAGAGACCGTCGTGACCCCCCCGGCTCCCGCCGCCACCCCGGCTCCGGCGCCCGCGCCCGAGCCCACCGCCACGGCTCCCGCCGCGTCGGACGCTGCCCCCGCAGCGACTGCTCCGGCCTCCGCTGCCTCGCAGTAATCGGTTCACGCCGATCGCAAAAAAGCCGCCCCAGGGCGGCTTTTTTGCTTTTCGAGCCCCGGGGCCGATCAACGCATCTCGATCCAGTCGAACCCCCACTGCGGGCCGGCCGCAAGCAGCTCGCAGGCGTTCGCGCCACTGGCGGAGGCCAAGGCGGCCAGCGCGAGTTCGGGCCGGTTGTTCTCCCGGCTCAAATGGGCCGCCACCACATGGCGCAGGCCGCCGTGCAGGCACGACGCCAGGATCTGCGCTGCCGTGTCGTTGCTGAGATGACCGTAGCGGCCGCCGATGCGTGAACGCAGCGAAGGGGGGTAGCGCGACCCAGCCAGCATCGCGCGATCGTGGTTGCACTCGAGCAGCAACGCGTCGCAACGCTGCAGCTGATCGAGCAGGTGGTCGGTGATCGAGCCGGCGTCGGTGAGCACGCCCAGGCGCAGCCCGCCGTCGGAAAAGCACAGCTGCAACGGCTCCTGGGCGTCGTGAGGCACGGTGTAGGGCGCCAGCAGCAGATCGCCCACGGCGATGCCTTCGCCGTCGCGCGCGAAGTGCAGCAGATCGCCGAGGTCGGGCTCGCCGACCGCGCGCCAGGTGCCGCGGCTCATCCACAGCGGAATCTGGTGTCTGCGCGCCCAGCCCACCGCACAGCCGATGTGGTCACCGTGTTCGTGGGTGACGAAGACCGCGTCGATGTCGTCCGGCGCGAGGTCGGCCCGTGCGAGCCGGGCTTTCAGCTCACGCTGCGTGAAGCCGCAATCGACCAGCACGCGGCTTGCCGTGGTGCCGCTGCGCGCCTCGACCAGCGTTGCGTTGCCGCTGCTGCCGCTGCCGAGGCTGCAAAAGCGCAGCATCGCCGGCGTGTTATTTCAGGTCCTCGACCAGCAGGCCGACGATGCGTTTGCCGGCTTCGCCGTTCTCCGGCTGGCCCTGGGCATTGAGCACCTGCACCGTGCTGCGCTCGCCTTCGCCCTTGACGGAGACGCGATAGCGCGCAAGACCCCCGCCGTCGTCCTTCTTCTTGCCGAAACTGAACAGACGGCTCAAGAAGCCCGGCTCGTCCTGACCGGCCTGCGCCGGGTCGACATAGCGCACGAAGTACAGGCCCTGTGCGCGGTCGCGGTCTTCGACAGTGAAACCGCTGCGATCGAGCGCCAGGCCGACACGGCGCCAGGCGCGGTCGAAGCCGTCGTCGACCTGCAGCGTCGCAGCGGCCTGGCCGGAAACGATGCGCGCGCGCGCCGGGACGTTGGCCGTCTCGACGGCGGCCGTCTTGGCCTGCTCTTCCTTGGCGCCCAGCTTCAGCATGATCCGCTGCAGCATCTCGGCCTCGAGCTGTGCGTCGGCCGGGCGCGGCTGCCAGACGGTGGTTTCCTTGCGGTCGCCGCTGTAGACCTCGACCACGCCACGATGCGAGAGATACACCTCGCTGCCGTTCGAGCTGCGCTCGATGCGGGTGCGGAACTTGTCCCGTTCGCCGGTCGAGTAAGCCGAATCGAAGACCTTGCCGAGGGCGCTGCGGATGAAGTCCTGCGGCAGCTTGGCGCGGTTTTCTGCCCAGTCGGTTTCCATCACGCCGGCTTCGGGCTGTTCGACCACGAGGTTGAAGCCGCGCTCCTTCCAGAACGCCTGCAGCTGCGGCCACAGCTGCTCGGGCGCAATCGGCACGGCGAGCCATCGCTGGTTGCCTTCGCGAACGATCTTCAGCTCGCCGACCGTCTGAGGCGCGACAGTGGCGGTGGCGACAGCCGCGGCTGCCGGGGCGGTGGTGCCCTGGAAGGCCGCTGCGCTGACGCTGCCGCCGGATTGCTGGAAACGCGAATCACGGTTCAGCTGGCTCAGGTCGGGCGGCACTTCCAGGCCCTGCGTGCGCGTGGTTCCCGCGCTGCGGTAGTCGACCTTGTCGCCGCTCATGAAGTTCTCGACCGTGGAGCAAGCGGCGAGGCTGGCCGTGAGCAGCAGGCAGGCGATGCGAACGGCGGTAAAGCGATGCGAAACAGTCACGTCAGGAGTCTCCGGAGGGAACGGCCCTGGGGGGCCGGGCCCGGGTGTTGGCTGGCAGAAGAAAACGTCTAGAGCAGGCCGGCGTCGCGCAGCGACTGGCCGACCACGGCCTGGCCGGCCGGCGTCAACGGTGTGATCGGCAGGCGCAGCGTGTCGCCACACAGGCCGAGCTGCTTCATCGCCCACTTGGTGGGGCCGGGGCTCGGCTCGAGGAAAAGGTTCTTGTGCAATGGCAGCAGCCTGAGGTGCAGGGCGCTCGCTTCGCGCGCGCGGCCTTCTACGGCGGCCATGCACAGCTCGTGCATGAGGCGCGGCGCGACGTTGGCGACGACGCTCACGTCGCCGTGGCCGCCCATCAACATCAGCGCGATCGCCGTGGCGTCGTCGCCGGAGTAGATCGAGAAGCCCTTGGGCGCCTGCTTGATGAGCCAGCCGGCGCGGTGGATGTCGCCGCTTGCTTCCTTGATGCCGACGATGCCCGGCACCTGCGCGAGGCGCAGGACGGTGTCGACCTGCATGTCGGCCACCGTGCGGCCGGGCACGTTGTACAGCACCATCGGAATGTCCACCGCCTCGGCGATGGACTTGAAGTGCTGGTACATGCCTTCCTGCGACGGCTTGTTGTAGTAGGGCACGACCGACAGCGTGCAATCGGCCCCGACCTTCTTGGCAAAGCGCGAGAGTTCGATCGCTTCGCGCGTGGAGTTGCCGCCGGCGCCGGCCATGATGGGCACGCGGCCTTTGGCGTGTTCCACGGCCACGCGGATGATTTCGCAGTGTTCTTCCACCGATACCGTCGGCGATTCGCCGGTCGTGCCGACCACGCCGATGCAGTCGGTGCCTTCGGCAATATGCCAGTCGATGAGACGGCGCAGCGCGTCGTAGTCGATGCTGCCGTCTTCTCGCATCGGCGTGATCAACGCGACGATGCTGCCAATGATCGGATTCATGCGGTTTCCTCGGAATCGGGCGATTTTAGCCGTGCGCCGCAGCGCCGCCGGCGGCGCCGACCCTCACAACGGGTAACGTGCCGGCGCGGTGGACGCAGACCCTTCGCGAACCGCTGCAATGCGCTGCACGAAACGCTCGGGCCCGGCGAGGAATCCGTCTTCGAACGCCACGACGCGCAGGCCGGCCGCAAGCTGCAGCAGTTCGCCCGGCCGCAGCAGGAAATCCGGGTTCGATGGCCGGCCGACCGTCTCGTTGCCGGCCGTGAAGGTTTCATAGACCAGCACGCCGCCCTCGGCCAGGCTCGCCCTCAGCGCCGGCCACAGCGGGCGCCACAGGTAGTTGGTCACCACCACGGCGTCGAAACGGCGGCCGGCGAGCGGCCAGGGTCCGTTCTCGATGTCGGCGGCGACGATTTCGGCGATGCCTTTCAAGGGCGCCACGGCCGCCGCGTCGCGGTCCACGCC
>CAJPFZ010000515.1 GCA_905339355.1 Burkholderiaceae bacterium | reverse complement strand
GAGGTAGCGCTTCGTGAAGCTCGCCGCGAGCCCATAGCACAGCGTCGCCAGCAGGCAGGCGACGATGGCCCAGCCCGAGCCGCCGGGCTTGAAGCTCGCCTTGTCCCAGGCGAGCCACAGCACGCCGGCGAAGCCGATCGCAAGACCCAGCATCCGCGAGGGCGTGAGCCGGTCCTTCAACCACAGCCAGGCGATCAGGGCGCCGAACAAAGGGGTCGCGGCATTGAAGATCGACGACAGCCCGGCGGTGATCGACAGCGCCGCATAGCTGAAGCACAGGAACGGCAGCGCCGAATTCAGCACGCCGACGACGAAGATCGGCCGCCAGTGCCGCTTCAGCGAATCCACCTGGCCGCGCCAGTGCAGCAGTGGCAACAGGAACAATGTCGCGCCGATGACGCGCACGGCCGACAAGGCGACGGGGCCGAACTCGCTCGCGCCCATGCGCATGAACAGAAAGGACGCGCCCCACAACGCTGCCAGCGCAAACAGCTCGGACAGGTCGGACGACTTCATGCCACCACGCCTTCGAGCGCCAGCAGCGCGCGCTTGCGCTCGACACCGCCGGCATAGCCGGTGAGTGCGCCGCCGCTTCCGAGCACACGATGGCAGGGCACGATCACCGACAGCGGGTTCTTGCCGATCGCCGAGCCCACCGCCCGCACGGCGCTCGGCGCGCCGACCCGGCGCGCGATCTCGGCGTAGCTGCAGGTGCGGCCCGAACCGATGCCGAGCAGCGCCTGCCAGACGCCGCGCTGGAACGGCGTGCCCTGCAGGTCGAGGGGCAGGTCGAATCGCGCGCTGCGCCCGGCGAAGTAGTCCGCGAGCTGCGTGGCCGCCGCACGCAGCAGCGGGTCGTCCGGCCGCTCGGGGGCGGCGAGCACGCCGGGGTGGTCTTTCTGACCTTCGAACCAGACGCCGGCGAGGCCGGCCTCGGTGCGTGCAAGCAGCATCGCGCCGAGCGGAGAGTCAAAGGTCGCCTGCGCGGTGCAGGCGGCATGGACGGAACGGGTGGCAAAACTCATGGCGAGGTCTCCAGGCTGTTCCACAGCCGCAGCACGGCATACGAACGCCACGGCTGCCAGGCGGCAGCCACGGCATCGGCTTCGCGCTGCGAGGTGGTGTTGAACAAACGTTTCATCGCCTTCAGCACGGCGACGTCGTTGGGCAGAAAGGCGTCGGGCCAGCCGAGCGCGCGCATAGCGATGTAATGCGCGGTCCAGGGGCCGATGCCGGGTAGGCCGCACAGCAGCGCGATCAGCGACTCCGGTGCTTCGCGCTGCGCGAGTCGCGGCGACAGCTGCGGCCACGCGCGCGCCAGCTCGACGATCGCGTTGGCGCGGGTGCGGATGATGCCGAGTTCGGCGATGCGTTCGACCGGCGTTCGCGCGATGCGCTGCGGCTCGGGGAAGGCGCGATGAATCGTCTCCCATGGCGTGACGATCGGCGCGCCGAAACCCTCGACCAACCGCCGCGCGAGCGTGCGCGCCGCGGCCACTGTGACCTGCTGCCCGAGCACCGCGCGCACCGCGAGTTCGAAGGCGTCGATGCCGCCCGGCAAGCGCAGCCCTTCGTCGCCGGGAAGCGAAGCGAGCGCAAGCGCGATCGTCTGCGGCGACGCATCGAGGTCGAGCCAGCGGCGCACCGCGGCGACGACACTGGCGCTCGCCGAGGCCCACTCGTGCGAGAAGCGCAGGTTCAGCTTGCACGCGCCGGGAACGAAGCGCGCCTCCACCCAGCCCGCCGCATCGGCGACGATGCCCGCGCGCACGCTGCGGCGGACCGTCGTGCCGTCGATCTCCTCGATGCCGGGGATCGCGCGCTGTGCTAGAAAGCGGGCCAGCCGCGCCACGTCGTACGGCGCCCGAAAGCCGAGCGTGACCGAGATGCCCTCGTCGGCGGCGGCCAGGTCCTCCGCTGCATCGCCGCGCAGGCGCGACGGGCTCATGCGGTAACTCTCGGCGAATGCCGCGTTGAAGCGGCGCAGGCTGCCGAAGCCGCTCGCAAGCGCCACCTGCGACACCGGCAGGCGGGTGTCGGTCAGCAGCTGCTTGGCCATCAGCAGGCGTCGTGTCTGCAGGTACTGCACCGGCGTCACGCCGTGTTCGGCCTGGAAGATGCGGCGCAGGTGACGGTCGCTGACACCGAGCCGTGCCGCCAGTGCCGCGAGGCTCGGCACATCGCCGCTTGCCGAACGCGAGTCGAGCCAGTCGGCGGCTTGGCGCGCGAGTGTGCTCGACGCATCCATCACGCTCCATGGCAATCCCGGCCCCGGCGCGATCTCGGGCCGGCACTTCATGCACGGCCGGAACGACTCCGCCTCGGCCTGCGCGGGCGTCGCGAAGAAGCGGCAGTTCTCGCGCTTGGGCGTACGCACGCGGCAAATCGGGCGGCAGTAGATGCCGGTCGAGGTGACGCCGACGAACAGCCGCCCGTCGAAGCGCGCGTCGCGTGCTTTCAGCGCAAGGTAGGCGGCGTCGGCATCGAAGTTCATGCGCCGCTTATGGCGAGCGCGCGCCGCAGCACTCGCCGTTTTCGGCCATCTGGATCGCACCGGCCGGCCGACGCCTCACATGGACTTGAAGAGGTGGACGTAGGCGCGGCTCACCGGCAGCTCGCTTGCATGGCCGCGCAGGCGCACGAAAAGCCGGCTCAGTTCGTCGCGTCGGGTGCCTGAGACGTGGCGCAGGTTGATGATGGTCGAGCGGTGCACCTGCCAGAACTGCTCGGGGTCGAGCTGCGTCGCGAGTTCCGCGATCGGCGTGCGGATCAGGTGTTCGGCCTGCGCAGTCTGCACGCAGGTGTACTTGTCGTCGGCGCGAAAGAAGAGCACGTCGTCGACGTCGACCAGGTGCGTCAGCTCGCCGCTGCCGGCGCGGATGTAGCGCAGCGGCGCGTGCGCGGCCGGCGCAGGCTGCAGCCGCCGCAGCACGGCCGCCAGCTGGGCATCTTCGGCGCCGGGCGCCTCCAGGGCGCGCTGCAGGCGGTCCACGGTCTTCGCCAGGCGCTCGGCCTTGACCGGCTTGAGCACGTAGTCCAGCGCCTCCTGCTCGAAAGCCTGCACCGCGAACTCGTCATAGGCGGTGACGAAGACGACCCGCGTCGCGCCTTCGATGCCTTGCGCCACCTCCAGCCCGGTGAGCCCGGGCATGCGGATGTCGAGGAAGGCGAGGTCGGGCTGCAGCGCGGCGATGCGTTCCGCGGCCTCGGGGCCGTTGCGCGCGAGATGCACGATCTGCAGCTGCGGCCACAGGCGCTGCAGCTGGTCGCGCAGGTGCGTTGCGAGGTGCGGTTCGTCGTCGGCGATCAACGCGGTGGGCATGTGTCCTTGTCCTCGTGGGGCAGCTCGATGGTGGCGCAGGTGCAGCCTGACTGCGCTTCGAGCGACAGCGCGGCACCCGCACCATATCGCGCCAGCAGGCGCTGCCGGATGTTCGCGAGCGCCATGCCCGCGCCTGCGCTGCGCGAGCCCTGCGGCGGCTGCAGCCCGAGGCCGTCGTCGCACACGCGCAGCACGAGGCGGCCGCCCGCCACACGCGCGTGCACCTGTACGCGGCCACCTTCGACCTTCGGTTCGAGGCCGTGGTGAATCGCGTTTTCGACCAGCGGCTGCAGCAACAGCGGCGGCAGCAGCGCGTGCTCGGCCGCGGCGTCGGCGTCGATGTCGAAGCGCAGGCGGTCGTCCATGCGCATCTGCACCAGCTGCAGGTAGGTTCTCACGAGGCTCAGTTCGTCGGCCACCGTGTGGCGCTCATGGCGCATCTGGCCGAGCGAGGCGCGCAGGTAGTCGATGAAGGCCTCGAGCATCTGGCGCGCGCGCGGCGGGTCGGTGTCCATGAGGCTCAGCACGTTGGCAAGCGTGTTGAACAGGAAATGCGGCTCCATCTGACCCTGGAGCAGCCGCAGCTGAGCCTCGGCGGCACGCCGTTCTGCTTCGGTTCGGCGCGACACGTTGGCGATCCAGACGAGGATGCCGAGCGTCAGCAGCGCCGACAGGGCGATGGAGGCGCGCAGGGCGTTGGGGTTCTGGTGCGCGAACTCGAAGACGTCGCGGCCTGTGAAGGCCATGCCCAGCGGCCAGCCGATCAGCACGCCGGCGACGGCGATGCCGCTCCAGAGCACGGTCACCCAGCCCGCGCCCAGGCGGCGCAGCCGGCGCATGCCGGCGATCGCCGTGGCGATGTCGAACAGGCCCTGGATCAGCAGGCCGATGGTCAGCGAGACGATCAGGTTGTCGACGAACAGCGGCGCGAGCCTGGCGGCGTCGATGCGGCCGCGCAGCGCGACCAGCAGCACCGTGATGCCGATGGCCACGAGCAGGCAGAAGAACGCCGTCCACAGCCATTGCAGCCAGCGCGGCCCGCGCGGGTCGAGCGAGAAGCTCCACCAGTCGTTCCAGGAGCCCTTGACGAGTTCGCGGTCCATCATGGGGCGGCAGTGTAGGCACGCGGCCTGCCCCGAAGCCGGCCGGCGCGACGAATCGACAGCCCGCCCGATGAACGGAACGCGGCGCCGATCGGCGCAGGCCGACCCCACCTCCCTACAATGCCCGCCCAAGGAGCGAGAACAATGAAGGTTGCTGCATCCATATTCAAGGCCTACGACATTCGCGGCATCGTCGGCCAGACGATCGACGAGGTCTTTGCCGAGCACCTGGGCCGCGCGTTCGGCACCGAGGCGGTGAGGGCCGGCGAGAAGGCGGTGGCCGTGGGGCGCGACGGGCGGCTCTCCGGCCCGGGGCTCACGGCGGCGCTGGCGCGCGGCCTCGCCTCCACCGGGCTCGACGTCGTGGACCTCGGCGCGGTGACGACGCCGATGCTGTATTACGTGGCCGCCACTCGCGGTGAACATGGCTGCCACAGCGGCATCCAGGTCACCGGCAGCCACAACCCGAAGGACTACAACGGCTTCAAGATGGTGCTGGCCGGCCGTGCGATCTACGGCGAGGAGATCCAGAAGCTGCGCGTGCGCATCGAGGCCGAAGACTACGTTCAGGCCACGGGCCGCGCCGGCACCATGGACATCTTCGAGGAATACAAACACCGCATCGTCAGCGACTGCAAGCTCGCCCGCCGCATGAAGATCGCCGTCGACTCGGGCAACGGCATCCCGGGGGCGTCGGCACCGGCGATCCTGCGCGCGCTCGGCTGCGACGTGCAGGAACTCTATTCGGAGGTCGATGGTGATTTTCCGAATCACCATCCCGATCCGAGCAAGCCGGAGAACCTCGCCGACCTGATCCGCACGGTGCAGACCACCGACGCCGAGATCGGCCTCGCCTTCGACGGTGACGGCGACCGGCTGGGCGTCGTCACCAAGGACGGCGCCATCATCTACCCCGACCGCCAGCTGATGCTGTTCGCGCAAGACATCCTCGGGCGCAACCCGGGCGCCACCGTCATCTACGACGTCAAGTGCACGCAGCGCCTCGCGCCGATGATCCGTGCGGCAGGCGGCAAGCCGCTGATGTGGAAGACCGGCCACTCGCTCGTCAAGGCCAAGCTGAAGGAAACCGGCGCGCCGATCGCCGGCGAGATGAGCGGCCACATCTTCTTCGCCGAACGCTGGTACGGCTTCGACGACGCCACCTACACCGCGGCGCGCCTGCTGGAGATCCTCTCGCGCAGCAAGGACGCGAGCGCCGTGCTGAACGCGCTGCCGACGAGCTTCAGCACGCCGGAGCTGAACGTGCCCTGCGCGGAGGGTGAGCCTCAGCAGGTGGTGCGCAAGCTGCTCGAGACGGCCAAGTTTCCCGGCGCCAAGGAGATCATCACGATCGACGGGCTGCGCGCCGAGTACGAAGACGGCTTCGGCCTCGTGCGCTCGTCCAACACGACGCCGGTGCTGGTGCTGCGCTTCGAGGGCCACACGCCCGAAGCGCTGCACCGCATCGAGACCGACTTCATGAACGCGCTGCGTGCCGTGAAGCCGGACGCGAAGATCGCCGCGGCGGCGCATTGAGCCGCCGCGCGCGTGTGACCCGAGCATGCGCATCCTGATCGTCAAGCTGTCGTCGCTCGGGGACGTCGTGCACACCATGCCGGTCGTGCACGACGTGCGCTCCAACTACCCCGACGTCCTGATCGATTGGGCCGTCGAGCCAGGCTTCGCGCCGCTGGTGCGGCGCGTGGCGGGCATCCACAGCAGCATCGAATGTGCGCTGCGGCGCTGGCGCAAGCGCTGGTGGACGAGCGAGGTGCGGCACGAGTGGCAGCTGTTTCGCGACGCGATCCGCGGCGAGCGTTACGACGCCGTCATCGACTTCCAGGGGCTCACCAAGTCGGCGCTGGTGGCGCGGCTCGCGCGCGGCCCGAGCTACGGGCTCGCCAACCGCACCGAAGGGTCGAGCCACGAGTGGCCCGCGCGCTGGCTGGTCGACCATCCGATCCATGTCGAACCGCGCATCCACGCGCTCGACCGCGCGCGTGTGCTGGCTGCCACGGTGCTCGGGTACGACGTCGAGGGGCCGCCGGTGTTCGGGCTGCGCCCGCACGCGCTCGAGGCCACCGAGCGCACGCTCGTGTTCGTGCACGGCAGCTCGCGCGAGGACAGGCTGTGGCCGGAGGCAAACTGGGTCGACATCGGACGGCGCGTGATGCAGCTCGGCTGGCACATCGCCTTGCCGCAGGCGGGCGCCGTGGAGCGCGAACGTGCCGAGCGCATCGCGCAGGCGATCGGCCCAGCCGCCCACGTGTGGCCCAGCCTGGACATCGACGCTCTGACCGACCGCATGGGTGCCGCGCACGGCGTGATCGGCATCGACAGCGGCCTGAGCCGCGTCGCCGTCGCGCTCGACCTGCCGCACGTGCAGATCTACAACCATCCGAACGCGTGGCGCACAGGCCCGCTGGCCAGCCACGGCCATGCCTACCAGATCAGCGTGGAGGGCCAGCCCACGCCCGATGTCGAGACCGTGTGGAAGGCTTGGCAGCAGGTGCGATCGCAGTTCCAGCAGGTGTCGCAGCGGTGAACCCGGACGCGAAGAGCCGAGCGGGCGCTGCCACCGCAGCTTGGCAGCAGGTGGCGCGCGCCGGCTACTCGACGCTGCTGGCGCTGATCACGCCGCTGTACCTGCTGCGGCTGCGCTGGCGCGGCCGCGCCGAGCCGCTGTACCGCCACGCGGTGGCCGAGCGGCTGGGCCGCTACGCCGGCGCGCCGTCGGCGGGGTGGGTCTGGGTGCACGCGGTGTCGCTCGGCGAGACCCGCGCCGCCGCCGCGCTGGTCGACGAGCTGCGCGCGCAGAGGCCGGGCATGCGTCTGTTGCTGACCCACGGCACGGCGACCGGCCGCGAGGCCGGTCAGGCGCTCTTGCGCGAAGGCGATCGCCAGGCCTGGCTGCCCTACGACACGCCGGGCGTGGTGCTGCGCTTCATGCGCCAGTTCCAGCCGGCCGTTGGGGTGTTGATGGAAACCGAGGTCTGGCCGAACCTGCTGCATGCCGCCGCAACCCACGGCGTGCCTGTCGTGCTGGCCAATGCCCGCCTGAGCGAGAAGAGCCAGCGCCAGGGCCGTCGCCTGGACGCGGTGCTGCGGCCGGCCGTCGAGCAACTGGCGCTGGTGCTCGCGCAGACCGAGACCGATGCACGGCGTCTGCGCGAGGCCGGTGCGCCGCGGGTGCAGGTCAGCGGCAACCTGAAGTTCGACATGACCCCCGATCCGACGCTGCTCGATCGCGGCCGTGCCTGGCGGGCGCTGCTGCCGCGCCCGGTGGTGATGGCGGCGGCCACGCGCGAAGGCGAGGAGGCGATGCTGCTGGCCGCGTGGTCGCGCCAGCGCTCGACGTCGGCGAATGCGCCGCTGTTGCTGATCGTGCCGCGCCATCCGCAGCGCTTCGACGACGTGGCGGCGCTCGCCGTCGGCGCAGGGCTGCGCATGTCGCGGCGCAGCGGCTGGAACGGTGCGCCGCCGCAGGATGCGCTGGCCGCCGATGTCTGGCTCGGCGATTCGATGGGCGAGATGCCGGTGTACTACGCGCTCGCGCGCGCCGCGCTGCTCGGGGGCAGCTTCGCGCCGCTGGGCGGGCAGAACCTGATCGAGGCCGCGGCCTGCGGTTGTCCGGTCGTGATGGGGCCGCACACCTTCAACTTCGCCGAGGCAGCGGAGCTGTCACTGGCGGCTGGCGCCGCGCTGCGCGTGGGCGATGTGGACGACGCGGTGCGCGAGGCGCTCGCGCTCGTGGGCGACGAGCGTCGCGCCGAGGGGCTCGCGGCGCGCTCGCTCGCCTTCGCAGCCGAGCACCGCGGCGTCGCACGCCGCATGGCGCAGGCGATCGGCGAGCTGCTGCCGGCGACCTGACGCCAAGGCGCCGGTCGGGGCTTGATGGGGCTCCCGCGTTCGGGGCCGCGGCCTACTTCGCGAGCAATTGGTTGAGCTTCAGCACGTCTTCGGGCGAGAGCGTGCCGGCTGCCTGGCGCAGGCGCAGGCTGTTGACCAGCGCGTCGTTGCGCGCCTTGGCGAGGTCGCGGCGGGCGTTGAACAGCTGCGTCTGCGAATTCAGCACGTCGAGGTTGACGCGCACGCCGACCTTGTAGCCGAGCTGCGTCGCTTCGAGAGCGAGCTGGCTCGATGATTCGGCCGCTTCGAGCGCCTTGACCTGGGCCTGCAGCGACTGCGCGCCGAAGTAGGCGGTGCGCGTGTCCTGGGTGGCGCGGCGGCGCACCAGCTCGAGGTTCTCGCGCGCCTGCTGCTCCAGCAGCAATGTTTCCTTGATCCTGTTCTGAACCGCGAAGCCCGCGAACAGCGGCAGGTTCATCGTGACGCCCACGTTGGACGTGTTGCCCGAGCCCGAGGTGTTGAAGGCGGTGGCGGGCGAGCCGGGGACGAGCACGCGGGTGCCGCTGCTCGAATCGTGGCCGCGGCCCAGCGTGGCATTCAGCGCCACGGTCGGCAGATGGCCGGCGCGTGCCTTGGCGGTTTCGAGTTCCGCTACTTCCAGCGCCACGCGCTGGCGAAGCACCGCCGGCGCGGTGTCGCTCGCGCTGACCCACTCGTCCACCGAGCCGGGCACCAGCTGCGCGATCGCATCGGGCGCGGCCAGTGGCTTGGGCGCGGCGCCGTTGCGGCCGACGATGGTGTCGAGCGCCAGCCGCCGCGTCGTGAGGTCGTTGTCGGCCTGCAGCTCCTGCGCGGTCGCGATGTCGAAGCGCGCCTGCGCTTCACGTGTGTCGGTGATGGTGGCGGTGCCGACCTCGAAGTTGCGCTTGGCCGAGGCGAGCTGTTCGGAGATCGCGCGCCCGTTGGCCTGCGCCGAGGCGAGCGACTCCTGCGCCGTCAGCACGTCGAAGTAGGCTTGGCTCAGGCGCACGATCAGATCCTGTTCGGCCAGCAGAACGTCTGCCTTCGCGGCCTCGACGCCCTTGTCGGCCTGTGCGATGGTCGCATCGTTGGCCCGGTTGAACAGGGTCTGGCTGCCGGACAGGCCGACCGAAGTCGAGCGCGTCGTGCTGTCGGCGGAGGCGTTGTCGACCGTCTGACGCGAGGCGCCGAGCGAGGCACCCACCGAGGGCCGGCGCAGCGCATGGCTCTGCTCGGCGCGGTACACCGCCGAGTCGGCCAGGGCCCGTGCGGCGAGGTACTGCGCGTCGTGGCCGCGAGCCGCCTCGTAAAGCTCGAACAGGCTTTGCGCCCGCGCGCCGGCCGTGAGGCCCAGGCCCAGCGCGATGCCCAGCGCCAGCGGGGCCAGCCGGGCGAGGCGGCGGGCAGGTGAGGAGGCGAGG
>CAJPFZ010000514.1 GCA_905339355.1 Burkholderiaceae bacterium | reverse complement strand
GGCTCGGCCGTCTGCGGCGGCGGCGCGCCCGCGGGCATGTTCAGGTTGACCGAGTGCAGCTGGATCGGGATGGTGATGATCAGCATGATGATCAGCACCAGCATCACGTCGATCAGCGGCGTGGTGTTGATGTCGATCATCACTTCGGGTTCGGCGCCGCCGGATGTCAGGTTCATGGCCATGTGCTTGTTCCTATCCTTTGGCGGGAGGTTCCGTCACGAAGCTGATCTTCATGATCGCCGCGCGCTGGCAGGCGAAGATCACGCGGCCCACGCTTTCGTAGCGCGCCTTCTCGTCGCCGCGGATGTGCACTTCGGGCTGCGGGTTCATCGTGGCGATCTTCTTCAGCCGCTGGAACAGCGCCTCGTTGTCGGGCACGAGTTGCGCGTTCCAGTAGACGTCGCCGTCCTTGTTGACCGAGATCTCGATGTTCTCGGGCTTGGTCTGGCGCGCAATGTTGGTCTCTTGGGGCAGGTTCAGCGCAACGGTCTGGGTGACCACGGGAATCGTGATCAGGAAGATGATCAGCAGCACCAGCATCACGTCCACCAACGGGGTCGTGTTGATGCTGGAGACCACTTCGTCTTCGCCTCCACCGTCGGGGCTGCCGACGTTCATGGACATGCGGATACTCCTCTGGCTTGCGGTGGGCTGAACTGCTTCAGCGAGTCGTGCCGCGGGCGCCCATCAGCACGCCGTGCAGGTCAGCGGCGAAGCTGCGCACGGCTTCCATCGTCACCTTGTTGCGGCGCACCAGCCAGTTGTAGCCGAGCACCGCCGGCACCGCGACCGCGAGACCGATGGCCGTCATGATGAGCGCCTCGCCCACGGGGCCGGCCACCTTGTCGATCGAGGCTTGGCCCGCGATGCCGATGGCCGTCAGCGCGTGGTAGATGCCCCAGACGGTGCCGAACAGGCCCACGAACGGCGCGGTGGAGCCCACGGTGGCGAGGAAGGCCAGGCCGTCCTGCAGCCGCGACTGCACGTCTTCGACGCTGCGCTGCACGCTCATCGTGACCCAGGTGTTGCGGTCGATGTGCTCTGTCAACGCGCCTTCGTGGTGGTCGTTGGCGTCGATGCCGCTCTCGGCGATGAAGCGGAAGGCGCTGCCCTGCTTCAAGGTCTTCGTCGCGTCGGCCAGGCTCGAGTGCTTGAAGAAACCCTTGCGTGCAGCGCGCGCTTCGCCGCTGATCTTCAGGCTCTCGTAGAGCTTGGTGATCAGGATGTACCAGCTGCCCATGCTCATGATCACGAGGATGATCAGCGTGCCCTTGGACACGAAGTCGCCTTGCGCCCACAGCGCGGCGAGGCCGTAGGGATTGTCGATGACTTCCTTGCTGGTGGTCGCTTCCAGCGGCACCGGCGGAGCAGTCGTCGCGGTGGCCGCTGGCGCGGTGGTTTCGGCGGCGGCGGGTGCGCTGGCTTCGGGTGCGGGGGCTGTCTGGGCAGCGGCCGGCAACGCGGTCAAGGCGGCGAAGCCGAAGGTGATTTGCACGAGCAATGAGGCTGCGATGTTTCGAACGGACATTTTCTTTCCAATCTCTTGGGGGTAAACAAGTTGGGGCGGACTGGCGTGTCGCCGGTCCTGGTTCAATCAGACGGCCTACTCCAGCTTGTAGCCGAAGGGCACCTGCACAAGCACGTCGCGGCCTTGACCTTGGCACTTGTAGTCGCCAACGATGCGCACACTGTTGCGGGCGAAGATCGCATGTGTCGACTTGAGAACCTTCACGTCCTTGATGGCGCCGTTGGATCCCACCGTGAACTGCACGAGGGCTTCCCCTTTGTCGATACCCAACCGGATTGCCTCACGCGGATACGCCACCTCGCCCATCACCGTGGCGTAGTTCGAGCAAACGACACCTGCCGATACAGGGGCTGGCGGCGCAGGCGGCGCGACGGCAACGACGGGCGGTGTCGGCCTGAATTCCTGCGGCGGAGGCGGCGTCGTCTGCTGGACCGTGATGGTCGGTTGCTGCTGCGGAGGCGGCTGCTGAATCTGCACTTCCGGCGGCGGAATGAAGGGTGGCGGCGGCGCCTCCATCTTGGGAGGCGGCGGGACCACGACTTCAGGCGGCGGGGGCGGCTTCTTGATCTCTTCGATCACCTTGGTCTCGATGGGTGCACGCACCACCTCGACCACCTTCGTCGCCAAGCCAGTGACCAGCGCATACACGATGAAGGCATGAAACAGAATGACAAACGTGATCCCGACCAGATGCCGGCGCGGGTCAGCCTGTC
Source organism: Burkholderiaceae bacterium (assembly GCA_905339355.1). Classification (GTDB taxonomy): domain Bacteria; phylum Pseudomonadota; class Gammaproteobacteria; order Burkholderiales; family Burkholderiaceae_C; genus Albitalea. The sequence continues at coordinate 1,163 of CAJPFZ010000514.1, read as the reverse complement.
GCTTTGAGAAATCCATTCCTGGGGTCTCCAGTCCTACGCAAAAGGTGTAGGTTAACAAAGCGCGCCTGCCAGCTTATGGCCGGCGAGCGCGCTCAAGAACACGAACCGCTAGGTCATGCAACAAAACGTCCATCTGGGCGGACATCAACGGTTCGTCGGCGTCACGCTCCTGCCTGGGTTCGCAGAAGATGTATGCATCCAAGCGAAAATACGTAACCCGCAATGATAGCCGCCTCGGCATCCGACTCAGAGCCATCCAAACCAGGGAATCTCCTCTGTCTAGGGTATTCCTCTAGCGCGGCAGAGAGACCGGACTAGATGTCTAGACCACCTCCGCCGACGGCGACAATTGCCTCCTGTTCAAGTCTCGGCTTCAGCCTCGGGCAAGGCCACATCCCGATCGACATTCATCACCCTTCTCGGCCATGACGAACAACACGGAAACGCGGCGCGACGTGTGGTCGCGCTATTGGGCGAGCGGCGCGTTGCACTCATGTGCAACAAGCTATCGCAACAACTATGCCGGCTCGATCGGCGCGTTCTGGCAGGAGGCATTCGCCGGCTTGTCCACACCGGCGTGCGTGCTCGATATCGCAACGGGCAACGCAGCGCTGCCAAACCTGCTTCTCGCGACGCGGCAGGAGACCGGCATCGAGTGTGACGCGATCGACCTGGCCCGAATCGAACCCGAATGGCTGCGAAAGCTCGAGCCCGCGCAACGGCAGCGCATTCGTCTGCACGGCGGCGTCGCGGCTGAAGCGCTGCCGTTTCCGGACAACGCATTCGATCTTGTCGTCAGTCAGTACGGCATCGAGTACACCGACCTTGCCCGCAGCCTTGCCGAGCTGCTTCGTGTGGTGACGCGGCGAGGGCGGATTCGTCTGGTGGCTCACCATGCGCAGTCGCTTCCGGTGCGACTGGCAGGAGAGGAGATCGATCACATCGATTGGCTGCTGAAGCCGGATGGCTTGATCGATCTGTCTGCGGGCATGATTTCGCCCATGGTGCGTGCAGGCACCTCGGCCGGCCGAGCGGAGCTGGCGACCGACGCCCAGGCCAACATCGTGCGTTCGCAGTTCAACGCGATGCAACAAGAGGTCTCTGCTCGCATAGCCAAGAGCACCTGTCCTGACGTCCTGCACGAGGTGCGTGAACAGATCGGG
>CAJPFZ010000513.1 GCA_905339355.1 Burkholderiaceae bacterium | reverse complement strand
GTCGTCGAGCGCGACCAGCTCGATGGGTCGCCCGTTGATCCCGCCGCGAGCATTGACGCTCGCGAAACAGGCCTGCGCACCTTGGTGCAGTGCAATACCGAGTTCGGAAAGCGGCCCGCTGAGCGCGATCGACTGGCCGAGCCGGATCGGCTCGGCTTGCGCGAACGCGTTTGGCATCCAGCTCGCGGCGGCGATGCCGGCGCCGGCGGCCAGCACCTGGCGGCGCGTGAGTGCGTGGGCGCCCACACGCGATGCGGCTTGCGGGTTCGGGTGTCGGCAGGGGCGAGGCCCGTCGCCGAGGATTGAAAATGACTTCATCAGGCACTCCTGCAATGTGCGATCTCCCTGCAGCCATTGGGACGCTTTGCGCACCGGTCCCCCTGTCGTCGCAACGACAGCCCGTGCCCGTAGAAACCCTGGTGGGACGCGCAGCGCGCCGATGCACGTGCAAGATGTCACGCCTGCTCAGCGAGCATCGCGCTTGCGTTTCTCCAGAGCGGGCAGCGATGCGAAGCACAGAGCGAGGGTGATGTGTCCGAGAGCGCACAAGCGAGCAATGTCGACACCGGCTTCACGCTGGACGAAGACGTGCTCGCGCAGCGCAAATCAGCCCGCACGCGGCGGATGTACACACGTCAGATTCCGGCCCTGCGCGCCGCCGGGTTCCTCATCCTGTGCTGCATCGCGGTGCTGCAGGACCTGCGCAGCGGGGCGCCCTTTCCGACCGCGGGCCTGCTGTGGCTGGTGGCGGGAAACCTGTCGTACGCGGCGATCGCCTGGCTGGTTCTGCGGTTCGGCCATGGGCGCAGCGCCGGCATCGACCTGGCCCTGCTGCTGTTCCACCTGGACGTCGTCGTGTGGCTTCTCAACCTGCACCACTTCGAACGCAGCCACTTGTTCTTCGCGTATTTCCTGCTGTTTCGCGTCGTCGACCAGGTGGGGTTCGGCTTTCGCCGCGCGCTCTACTTCGGCCATGTCGTGACGGCGGCCTACCTGCTGTATGGCGTGGCGGTTGCGCTGGTCGAGCCGGCACGATCGTTCTGGCCCGAGCGCCTGGGCATCGCGGCGACGATGTACTTGCTCGCCCTGTACCTGGCGCTGACCGGCCTCGTGATGGAACGGCTGCGCAACCGCACGCGGCAGGCGATCCACATGGCGCGCGCGCTCGTCCAGAGCCTCGAACAGAAGGCACGGGCGCTGGAGGTGCAGGCTGTGGAGCTGAGTGCCGCGCGTCGCCAGGCCGAGCAGGCGAACCAGGCGAAGTCGCAGTTCCTGGCGGCCATCAGCCACGAGATCCGCACGCCGATGAACGGCATCCTCGGCGCGGCCGAGTTGCTGGCGGGCACGCCGCTCACGGCGATGCAGCAGCGCTACGTGCATGTCGCACACCACTCGGCCACTGCCCTGCTCGCGCTGATCGACGACGTGCTGGACTTGTCGCGTATCGAGGCCGGCCGGCTCAGCCTGACGCTCGCAAGCGTCGACCTGCGAGCCCTCGCCGACGAAGCGCTCGACATGGTGCAGGTGATTGCGCACGACAAGCCGATCACGATGACCCGCAAGTTCGCAAGCGAGCTGCCGCAGCGCGTGCGGGCCGACCCGGTGCGGCTGCGCCAGCTGCTCGTGAACCTGCTGCACAACGCGGTCAAGTTCACCGACCGGGGAAGCGTGCGACTGGAGCTGCGAGTTCTCGACGAATCGCCGCAGGGACTGCGGGTGCGTATCTCGGTGCGCGACACCGGCATCGGCATCGCGCACGACCAGCTCGATTCGATCTTCGGCGCGTTCACCCAGGTCGACACCTCGACCACGCGGCGCCACGGCGGCAGCGGCCTGGGGCTGGCCATCGTGAAGGAGCTGGCCGCGCTGATGGGCGGCGAGGTGAAGGTGGAAAGCCGCGTCGCCGAGGGCTCGCACTTCTGGGTCGACTTGCCGTTGGAGCGTGCGCAGGGCGATGCGGCCATGGCCGGCCCCGCCGTCAGCGACGACGCCGACGATGCCGTGTCGGTGCTGCTGGCCGAGGACCACCCGGTCAACCAGATGGTGGTCTTCGAGATGCTGAAGATGCTCGGCTGCGACGTCGACATCGTCGGCGACGGCGAAGCCGCGCGCCGCGCCGCCGCCGATCGCCACTACGACATCGTGTTCATGGACTGCCACATGCCGGTCATGGACGGCTACGAAGCCACGCGCCGAATTCGCACCGACGAGCAGCGCGCAGGCACGCGCTCGGTCATCGTCGCACTCACCGCCGACGCGCTGGCGAGCGACCAGGCGCGCTGCATCGAGGCGGGCATGGACGATTTCATCACCAAGCCGGTGAGCAGCGCACGTCTGTCGGCCACGATCGAGCGCTGGACTGGGCGCCGCACCAACCCAGCCACGAAGTGGTGATCGAACGCGCCGGCTACCGCGCCTGCCAGCCGCTGTCGGTGAGCTCGAATTCGAGCGCACCGGCATGTGCGATCCGCTTGCCGGGTTCGCACTGGAAGACGCGCATCGCGCGCTCGATGGTCCACTCCTGCAGGCACTCGAACTCGGCCTCGAACTGCATCTCGTAGGTCTTCACGCCGTCGTTCTGGCCCATCACGCCTTTCACCGGCTTGAAGCTCACGACGCGCTGCAAGTCCTGGTCAAGCCACAGCTGCGTGTAGCCTGCCTGGGCGACGGCCGCCGACGGCGGGTCGACCCCGCCCTGCCTGCAGCCGACGACGGCGACACCGACGAGCATGGCCCCCGTCACCGAGGCGGCGAACAGCCGACCGATGATGCTTGCCCTTGAGCTTTGCATGACGTGTCTCCTTGTGCGCCTGATGTGTGTGATCAGATTGCGCTGGAGCGGCGCTCCCCATGCATACGAGTCAATTTGGGCGGGTGGGTGATGGGTGTCAAGCCAAGCGGATTGACCCTGCGCAAGCTCGGTCGACTTCGGCCACACCCAATGGTCAGGCGGCGGCCGAGCGCCGCTCGCCGATCTGCTGGCGCCACATCGCGTAGTAGAGACCCTTACGCTCGAGCAGCGCGGCGTGGCCGCCGCTTTCGACGATGCGGCCCTTCTCCAGCACGAAGATCGTCCCGGCGTGCATGATCGTCGAGAGGCGGTGCGCGATCAGGATCGTGATCTGATTGCTGCGCGCGGAGATCGAGCGCACGGTCTCGGTGATGCGTTCCTCGGTGATCGAGTCGAGCGCGGAGGTGGCCTCGTCAAAGATCAGCAGCCGCGGCTGGCGCAGCAATGCGCGCGCGATCGACAGGCGCTGCCGCTCGCCGCCGGAGAGCTTCATGCCCCGCTCCCCGATCAGCGTGTCGAGCCCCGCCGGCGACTTGTCGAGCAGGGGCCCGCAGGCGGCCTGCTCGAGCGCCTCACGTATCTCGGTATCGCTTGCATCGGGCTTGACGAACTGCATGTTCTCCCGAATGGTTCCCGCGAACAGGTAGGTCTCCTGGGTGACGAACCCGATCTGCCGCCTCGCCTCGTTGTAGCGCAGGTCCTTTGTCGAGATGTCGTTGTAGAACACCTGACCGCTGGCCGGCGTGTACAGCCCCACCAGCAGCTTGACGAGCGTCGACTTGCCCGAGCCCGACGGGCCGACGAAGGCGATCGTGTCGCCCAGCCCGGCGGAGAAGTCCACGCCGTCGAGCGCGTTGTCGACCGCGCCCTTGTGCCTGAAGCTCACGTCCGAGAAGCGCAGGTCGGTGAGCGGCCCGATCTCCACCGGCGAGGCGGGCCGGCGCTCGATGGGCTTGGCCATCAGCGCCGCGAAGTTCGCGAACGAGGCCTGCGTCTCGCGGTAGGCCAGGATGATGTTGCCGAGGTCCTGCAGCGGCGCGAAGATCGCCACCGAGATGAACTGCATCGCGATCAGTTCGCCGGTGCTCAGCACGTCGCGGAAGATGAGCCACAGCAGCGCGAAGAGGATCGAGAGCTTGAGCAGGCTCAGCGTCGTGCCCTGCAGGAACGACAACAGGCGGATGCGCTTCACCTTGCGCATCTCCAGCGCGAAGATGGCCATCGTCTGAGCCTGCAGGCGGCGGATCTCGGTGAACGTGAGGCCCAGGCTCTTGATCAGCTCGACGTTGCGCAACGATTCGCTGATGAAGCCCGAACTGCGGTTCGTTTCGCGCACGATCGAGCGCTGCTGGCTCTTGATCTCGCGGCTGAGCAGGCCCGTCAACCCGCCCAGCACCAGCACGCCGATGAGGAACACCGGCACCAGCGCCCAGTGTTTCGTCACCGAGTACCAGATCAGGAAGCCGATGCCCACCAGCGCCGCGAAGACGGTGTTGATGAAGGAGTTGATGAATCTCTCGCTGTCCGAGCGCAGCTTCTGCAGCATGGAGAGAACCTCGCCGCTGTTCATGTCCTCGAACTCCTGGAACTTCAGGCGCAGGGTCTGGCGCAGGCCGTCGTTGAAGATCTGCGTGCCGAACTTCTGCACGATCAGGCGCGTCACGTACTCCTGCAGCGCCTTCGCGAGCCGCGACGCCACGGCCACCAGCACTGCCAGCGCCAGCAGCCACAAGGCGCCCGACACCAGTTCGTCATCGGTCTTGCCCGCCCGATCGATGGCGTAGTCGTCGACGATCATGCCGAAGATGATCGGATCGATCAGCGCCAGGACCTGGCTCGCGGCGGCCAGCAGCAGCGCCAGCGCGGCGAGGCGGCGATGCGGGCGCAAATAGATCCAGAGGAGGTGCATCAGCCGCCGAACAGGTCGCCGGTGCCGCCATCGCCCGGCCGCGGCGGCGGCGCGGGCCGCTTGGGCACAGCCCCGCGCGGCGCACGCGGCGGTGGCGGCGACGGCAGGCCTTCGAGCGGGCCGTGCCACTGGCGCAGGAACTGGCTCGCCTCGCCCACCGGGCAGGCGAGCCATTCGGCGTAGTTGTCGGGGTCGAGGATCACCACCATGCGCTTCTCCTCGCCCGGCTTGTGAAAGCGCCGCATGAAGGGGTGGTCGTCGGCATTCACCGTCAGCATTGCCATCGCGAACATCTCGCGGCCATCGTCGGGGTGCGTCCAGCGCCGGTAGATGCCCGCAATGCCCATCGGCACCGAACCCGGCTGGAAGATCGCCCAGCGCACGGCCGCGCCGCTCTCGTAGTTCGGTTCGTAGA
>CAJPFZ010000512.1 GCA_905339355.1 Burkholderiaceae bacterium | reverse complement strand
CACCACGAACGAAGACACGGCTCTGACGATCGCCCCCGCGACGCTGCTCGCCAACGACAGCGATCCGGAGAACAACCCGCTGTCCTTCGTCAGCGTGCAGGGCGCCGTCAACGGATCCGTCGCCATGAGCGCGGGCAACATCGTCTTCACGCCGCAAGCGAACTACAGCGGACCCGCCTCCTTCACCTACACCGTCTCCGATGGGCAGGGCGGCACTAGCACCGGCACGGTGAGCGTCAACGTGGTGGCCGTGGCGGACGCGCCTGCCCTGTCGGCGCCGACCCACCTCTACAGCCTCAACGCCGGCAGCGCGAGCATCAGCACCGCCTCCGGCACCAACCAGAACAACATCGAGGCCGCGCTCGGCTTGCCCGCCGGCACGCTCGACGACTTCGATCCGCCTGCCGGCTCCGGCACCAACGATCCCGGCACCGTCAACGTCAACAACGGCCGCTACACGAGCTATTCGCTGTCTCTCGATGCCGGCAGCCAGGCCAACTTCAACTGGCAGTTCTTCAACGGCGAAGACATGGCCAGCGAGATCAACTCGGGCTTCAACGACATGCTGATCCTGGCCATCACCGACCCGGCCGGGGTCCAGCAATTCGTCCAGGTGACTTCGTCCGAGCAGACCGGGCCCAACACCAACGGCGGCACCGTCGACGCCACCGGCGTCTACTCGTTCGTGGCCGGCACCGCCGGCCAGTACACCTTCCACTGGATCGTGGCCAACGGCGGCGATGCCACGAAGAACTCGTCTGCCACCATTGCGTCGCCGACCGTGAACGTGGGCGCCACGTCCCACGGCTCGCCGATCGCCTTCCCCATCAATGCCGGCCTTGCGGACACCGACGGATCGGAGACGCTCAGCGTGAGCGTCTCGGGCGTGCCGGCGGGAGCGGCGTTCTCGGCCGGCACCGATCAGGGTGGCGGCGTCTGGACCTTCACCGCGGCTGAACTCGGCGGCCTTCAGCTGCTGCCCGCCTCCGGCTTCACGGGGACGCTGAACCTCACGGTGACCGGCACCTCCACCGAGGCGAGCAATGGCGCGACCGCCAGCGCCTCGCAGTCGGTCACCATCCAGGTGGGCACCACCACTGCCAGCCAGATGGGCACGCAGAACGCCGAGACGCTGAACGGCACGTCCGGCAGCGACCAGCTGCGCGGCTACGGGGGCAACGACACCCTCAACGGCTCCGGCGGCAACGACCTGCTTCACGGCGACGCCGGCAACGACACGCTCAACGGCGGAAACGGCAACGACATCCTGTACGGCGGCTCGGGCAACGACACACTGACCGGCGGCAGCAGCGCCGACGTGTTCGCCTGGACACTGGCCGACAGCGGCGCCGCGGGCTCGCCGGCGGTCGACGTCATCACCGACTTCAACAATGCCACCGCGGCGGCCGGCGGCGACCAGCTCGACCTGCGCGACCTGCTGCAAGGGGAGAACCTCGGCGGCGGCACGGGCAACCTCGGCAACTACCTGCACTTCAGCCTGTCGGGCGGCAACACCACGATCGCCATCAGCTCGAACGGCGGCTTCTCAGGCGGCTACAGCGCCTCGGCGGTCGACCAGACCATCGTGCTGCAAAGCGTCGACCTCACCTCGGGCGGCGTGCTGACCGACCAGCAGATCATCCAGGACTTGCTGCAGAAGTCGAAGCTGGTGGTCGACGTGGGGCCGTGATAGCAGCGACCTGTTCACCACGCGCTTGCGAACACGTCATCCCGGCTTGCGCCTGGCTTTCGCCGGGATGACGGCTTGGCCCCTCACGCGTACGCCGGTGCCAGCCCGCGTCGGAAACTGCTGCTGAACGCGTCGACCGCGAACACCAGCACGAACATCGCGAGCAGCACCGTCGCAGCCTGCGCCTGCTGGAAGATCGACAGGTGGTAGTACAGCATCTGCCCGAGGCCGCCCGCGCCGACGAAGCCGAGCACCGCGGCCATGCGGATGTTCATTTCCCAGCGGTACAGCGCGTAGGCCACGCTTTGCGGCAGCACCAGCGGCAAGGTGCCGTAGGCAAATGCAGCAACCGCACTGCCGCCGGCGTGCCGGATGGCGAGCTCGGGCTCCGGCGGTACGTTCTCCAGCGTCTCGGCGAACAAGCGTCCGAGCACGCCGGTGGTGTGCAGCGCGAGCGCCAGCGTGCCGGCGAATGGCCCGAGGCCCGCCGCCAGCACCATCAGCGCCGCCCACACCAGTTCCGGCACGCTGCGCAGAAAGTTCAGCATGAAGCGCGCCGCCTGGCGCGGCGCGGTGCCGAAGCGGCCCGCCGCCGGCAGCGCCAGCACCGCACCGGCCCCCACGGCCAGCAATGTGCCCAGGGCCGACACGGCCAGGGTCTGCAGGGCGGCCCACACCGTCTTCGAGAGAAAGCCGGCCGACACGTCGGGCGGATAGAACTCGGCGATGAACTTGCCCATCGTGCGCAGCGATTCGCTGCTCGCCAGTGCGCCGAAGTCGATCGCCAGGTAGACGAAGCTCGCGGCGACCGCCGCCATCACCAGGAGCGACACGGCCACGCAGGTGAGGCACGGACCCGCCGCTTGTGCCACCTCGCCGGCGCTGATGTCGTTTGCCGCCTTCATGCAAGCAATCGGCGCAGTGCCGCACTCAATGCATCGGCCAGCAGCACCAGCAGCAGGAAGACCAGCAACATGGTGCCGGCCTCGCCGCCGTTGAGCATCTTCATCGACTGGTCCATCAGCTGGCCGAGCCCTCCGGCGCCGACGAAGCCCATCACCACCGACGCACGCACCGCGCACTCCCAGCGGTACACCGTGTACGAAGCGAGTTCCTGCGCCGCTCCCGGCACCAGCCCGTAGAACAGCGCCGGCAAGCGGCCGCTGCCGGCCTCGAGCAGTGCACGCGCCGGGCGCGTGTCGGTCGATTCGAGGATCTCAGCGTAGACCTTGCCGAGCATGCCGCCGTAGGTGATCGCCAAGGCGAGCACGCCGGCGCCGGGCCCGAGACCGAGCGCCCGCACGAACACGAGGGCCCACACCACCTCGGGCACCGCGCGCAGCAGCGTGAGCACGGCCCGCGCGGCGTGGCGCGCCAGCTCGCCGCGCCAGCGCCCGGGACCAGGCCCGATGCGCGACACCGACAGCGAGCGTGTCATCAGCAGCGCGAGCGGGGTGGCGATGACGAACGAGAGCGCGATGCCGGCAGTGGCCATCGCCAATGTTTCCAGCGTTGCCTTCAGCAGCAGGCCGAGGAACTCGTTGGTCAGCGTCGGCGGGAAGAAGCCCGCGACGAAGCTGCCCATCACGTTGAGGTTGGCGCCGTCGACCAACACCCACGGGCGGAACTCCGACAGCTGCAGCATCGGCCACAGCACGACGATGCCCACCAGCAGACCCGTCGCGCGCCGGCGCGCGGCCGGATCGCGCAGCGAAGGCGGCGGCACAGCGCTGCTCATCGACAGCCCGGCCGCGTCGATCGGGTGAAGGGCAGCACCGTCGGGCTGCCGTCGCCGTGGCCCGCTGCCAGCACCGCAGGGTCGTTGGCCTGCGTGGGCAGCACCCCGCCTTCGGTCGCGTACAGCTCGGCGAGCATCTCGCGCGAAACCTCGCGCCGCGGCAGGTCGAATACGACCTCGCCGGCGCGCATGCCGACGAGCCGCGGGAACCACTTCAGAGCCAGGTCAACCGCGTGCAGCGAGGCGACCAAGGTGGCGCCGCGCGCCTCGCTGTGCCCTATCAGCTGCGCGATCGCCGCGTCGGCGAGCGCCGGATCGAGCGCCGACACCGGCTCGTCGGCCAGCAGCAGTTCCGGCTGCTGGTACAGCACGCGCGCGATGCCCACGCGCTGCAGCTGCCCGCCTGAGAGCCGGTCGCAGCGTTCGAACAGGCGATCGGCCAGCTCGAGCCGCGCCAGCACCTCGCGGGCGCCCGCGATGTCGGCGGGATAGATCAGCGAGGCGATTGCCTTCCACGTCGACCAGCGGCCGAGCCGGCCCGCCAGGATGGCCGTCACGACACGCAACTGCGGCGGGATCGGCGGCGCCTGGTGCACGACGCCGACACGCGCGCGCAGCCGCCGCAAGTCGCCCGCGCCGAGCTGCCAAGGGTTGGCGTCGAGCAGCCGCACGCGCCCTTCGGTCGGCCGCAGTGCCGCGGCCGCCAGGCGCAGCAGCGTCGTCTTGCCGGCACCCGAGGGCCCGATGATGGCGACCTGTTCGCCCGGCGCGACTGCGAGCGATACCCGCGACAGCGCACGCTGCCCGTTCGGATGCACGAGGCCGACGGCGCTCAGCGAGAGTGCCGGTGCAGCCGTCGCGGCGGCTTCGTTCACTTGATCAGGCCGCCTGCCTTGGCGGCCGCTTCGATGCCGTCGTAGTTCGATGCCTTGGTCGGCACGAATTTCGACGCGCGCTGCAGGTCCATGATCTGCTTGTGCTCGGGCTTGGCCGGGTCGAGCTTGAGAAATGCCTCGGTCAGCTTCTTCGTCAGCGCCGCATCGAGCCCCGGCCGCACGGTCCAGTTGTAGTCGTAGTAGGTTGGTGTCGTCGCGAGAACGCGCACCTTGGCCACGTTCGGGTTCTTCATCTCGACCAGCTTGTCGTACACCGACGCGTTCAGCACGCCGGCATCGGCGCGGCCCGAGGCCACGAAGGCGACCGTGGCATCGTGGGCGCCCGAGAAGGCGACCGCCTTGAAGTCCTTGTCGGCATCGATGCCGTCTCGCGCGAGAAAGAAGCGCGGCATCAGGTGCCCGGAGGTCGACGACGCCGAGCCGAAGGCGAAGGTCTTGCCCTTCAGGTCCGCGAGGATCGCGGCCTGGCTGTCGGCCGGCACGATGAACTTGCTCGTGAACTTCTCGTCTTCGGCGCGCTGCACGATCGGCAGCGCCGCGCCGTTCGTGCGCAGCTTGGCCTGCACGAAGGTGAAGCCACCCAGCCAGGCCATGTCGATCTTGTTGTTGGCGAGGCCCTCGACCACCGCCGCGTAGTCGGTGACCGGCGTGAACTGCACCTCCAGGCCGGTCTCCTTCTTCAGGTAGTCGCCCAGCGGCTTGAACTTGCGCTGCAGCTCGGTGGGCGCCTCGTCGGGGATGGCCGAGACACGCAGCACCGTGGTCTGTGCCCAGGCGCCGCCGGCGGCGACGGTGCAAAGCAGGCTGACTGCGCCGGCGAGGAATTTCTTGTGAAGGGACATGGGCGCCTTTCTTGGGGACGAAAAGATGCGGATGGATGGGGCGAACAGGCCGCACGCTGGCGGATCACCGGCTGGCCGCCGCCGTGCGAAACCCTGTGAACACGTCGCTGCGCTGCGGCTGGAAGAAGTTGCGGTAGCGCGTGTCGTGCATGCGGGCGTCGGTGGCGAATGCGCCGCCGCGCAATTCTCGGTGATCGCCGAACCAGGGCGCCGAGTAGTCCTTGTATGGCCCTGGTTCGAAGCCCGGATAAGGCTGGAACGCATCGGCCGTCCACTCCCAGACGCCGTGGCCCCAGCGGAACGCCGCGCCAGCGGTCGTGGCCGCGTGCTCCCACTCGGCTGCGCTCGGCAGCCGCCGGCCGGTTGAGCGCGCGTAGGCCTCGGCTTCCCAGGCGTTGATGTGGATGACCGGCTCGTCGGGCTGAAGCGGCACCCAGCGATCGAACCAGCGCTGCGCCCACTCGCCCGGCCCCACGAGGCGCCAGCGCTCGGGGTGGTGCCGCCCCGCCTTGCGCAGCCACTCGCCTGCCGGCCCCGGCCACCAGCGCGGATCCTCGTAACCGCCGGCCTCGACGAAGCGCAGGAACTGGCCGGCGCCGACCGGCTGCGCATCGATTTCGAACGGGGGGAGCACCAGCTCGCGGCCGGGCAGCTCGTTGTCGAAGGCAAAGCCGCCTCGGCCGGCATGCCAGCCGAGGTGCATCGCACCGCCTGTCATGGGCAGCGGTTCGGCGCTGGCCAGCGGGGGCAGGCGCGCGCCGTGCGGCGCGGCATAACCCAGCGCGGCGCGCAGCCAGGTGAAGGCTTCAGCATGCAT
>CAJPFZ010000511.1 GCA_905339355.1 Burkholderiaceae bacterium | reverse complement strand
AATGTCTGAATCGCTGTCGCGAACAGCACAACGCCAAGGACTGAAAGCGCGAGTTTCAGCCCGGTTGACCAGTTACCCATGATGCACCTCTTGGTTGGGCCGCTTACGCGGCAGTCCCGGTTGCGGCGTCTAGGCCGCGTTGTTCAGCGGCCACCATTGGCCGTTGATTTCTGCGAAGCGCGGCACTCCCGCGCCGTCATAAGCTGTCCAGCGCACGCCGATCTGCGGACCAAAATCCGCCTGGGCGTATTCGAATTGCGGCGCTTGCTGCTTGAGCGCATCGACAATCGCGCGTTGCGTTGGGTCCATCAGATTGCCCGCGGCATCCACCTGCCGACCGTAAGCGTCCACAAAGATTGTCTGCGCTTGGACCTGCTGGGCCTGTTCGCGCTTATTCACGAAGTGATTGATCGTCTGGCCCGCAGCCAGGCTCAACGCACCCGCCGCCGCCGCGATCACATTCCAGGGCGCAGGCAGGAACGGGCTTGCCGTCAAGAGCGCCTGCCCCGCAGCGGTGAACGTCGAGGCCGCGGCGCGCGTGAACGCCTTTTCGTCGAACGTATTGATCGAGCCGTCGCGCACGGCATTGCCGAGCTGCGCCAGCGCCGTCGCTTGCAGATGAAAACCCAGCGGCTTGAAGAAGAACTGACCGGCCCAGGGTGCGCGCTCTTCAAGCTTCAGCACAGCGCGGCCCAGTTGCTGCAAAGTTACGCCCACGCCGTCTTGCACCTGGCGCACGATCTTGTTGGCCTTTTCTCCAGCGCTCTGAAACTTCTCGCCCAGCTTCTTGAAATCGATCAGCGCGCCCGAGCCCGTCGCGTCATCCTGGTTTGGCGCAGCCACTCCATTCTGCGCAAGGAACGCGCGCAGCGTCAGGCCGTTGCCCTTTGCTAACAGCACAAGAAAATCCGAGAGCGCCGCACGGCGCTGATCTTCGCTGCCGGTCGATTGCAGATTGTCAGTGATCGCAAAGAGCGATTTCGAATCAAGTTGCGCAACCAACCACGCAGCCAGGAACTGATCATCGTCGAGTTCAACCGTTTTGACCGGCACGGGCACGCTCGACACACCGGCAGACAGCAAACTCGTGTGGACCTGCTGAGTAGTCGTTCCCGGCGCAACGCCCGCCGCCTCGCGCTTACGGAACTTCTCGACAAGCTGGCGCGACACAATCTGTCGCGAACCGTTGAGCATTTCGACTTCCCACGCGCTTGACGATCCAAGCTGGCGGATCACGCGGCGGATCTGCGCAGCCATCAAATCGAGTTGATCGGCGCCGCTGCCCATGGGCAGCTCAACAACGTTGCCCGAGCCGTCGAGCTCGAAGCGGCGCGTCACGCTCGCGCGGTTCTTTTCGCCGTAATCACGCCCACCCTGGCTACCTTTGGGATCACTATTGGTCCATTGGCCGTGGTCGAAGACCTCGACAAACACGTGCCGGAAATTGTCCTCAATATCCCCCGTCGTCACCAGACGCGCGGCTCGGCCGCGCCGCCAGTTCTCAGCCAGGTTGACCGCTGCCCAGTCTTCGCAGTCGCCGCCGTGCTGTTCCGTGAATTCCACAGGCGCGACTTCATCTTGCGGGCCATCTTCGGCGACATAGCGACCGGCGCGCAGAATTTCATGCAGCACCGCGGGAGTTTCACCGCTGCTGGCCCAGAAGCGGCGCTCATTGGCAGCTTCTACAGCAAAACCAAAGATCGCCGGAATGGTCTCAGACACATAGCGGCGCTGCTTATCTGCCAGCGAAGCGTAGCGAATGAGCACTGGGGCGAGCGTTTTCATGCAGCCCCCTTGAGCAACGTCAGATCGCTGCGAATCCAGCCGCGCGCCTGGAGATCCTGCCACAGATGCGAGAGCTCGTACTGCCAACGACGAAAACCGGCGAGCAATTCGGCACGCTCTTGCGGGTGCACTTGCCAACGCTGCGTAATCTTCGCTTGCGTGGCTTCGTCCAGGTGAAACAACACCGTCGCGAGAAAGTCGCGCTGGGGTGCGCTGGCGAGCCAGCGCAGCGTGGTGTCGGTTACTTTCGGTGCGCCGGTCAGGTTGTATTGCGTCTGGCCACTGGCCAACTTCTGCCACTGGCCTTCAAACACCGCGTGCCACAGCGCGCTGACAATGCCCGCCGTGCACCAGATGCCCTGATCCAGCAACTGCTCAAAAGACTTGAGCAGGAGCAGGCCCGTGGCCTGATCCTCTTTCGGCAGCGTGAAGACATTGTAATCCTGCGTCACGCGACACCCACTAGCGCCTGTTTGGCAGCATCGGTCATGCCCGCGGGCGGCTTGACCGTGAGTTCCTTGATCGCACCCACGGCTTCCTTGACCAGCGGCAAGCCCTCCTTGGCAACGCCCATCCACGCTTGCGCCTTGGCAGCTTCGCTTGCGGCAGGATTGAGCGCCTGCCCGGCCTGGCCGATCTTCTGAACCATTTCGACCGTGCTGCCCACCATCTGACCCATGGCAGCGGCCATATCTTTCATCTGGCCGGCAGAATCGACTTTCGCGGCTTCCGGCTGCGCGAAGATCGACTTCATGATCTGCAGTTCTTCGAGCAACTGGCGGCGCAGTGTTGACACGTCAAGAGGCTGCGCGGTTGTGCCCAGCGCGCCCAGTTGCGCATTGCGCCGCACTTCTTCGCGCAACGCCTTGAGTTCGAGCGCCAAAGCGCTTTCGGCGCTCTCGGGCGCCACGTCGATCTGCGGCGCAAGAAAGCCGAAACTGAAACGCGGCGAGCGGCCATCGTTGGGATCGACGGTCACGCCGATGGGACCGCCGCCGCCCATTTCTTCCGCGCACGCGCGAGCGAAATCGACGATAGCGAAATCCGAGAGCTGGAACGGCCCGGCGATTTTCTTGCGGGAACGCAGACCAATCTGGGCGCGCGTGTAGTCGAGATCCGGATCTCGCAGCTTGGCCAGGGCCTCAGGAAAATTCTGGTGCAGTTGCTCTTCGATGGACTTGAACGCAGGCGAGAGCGGACGGAAACGCTTGTCCGTTTCAACCGTGGGAATGTTCACGGGGGAAGGAAGCGCCGCCCCCAGCGGGGCATTGCTCGGATGCTCGTTTGTTTGCGGCGCTTCCAGACCCATGACCGTCCCTTGTGGGGATTGCACAGGTGAAGAGAAGCACACAAAGTCAATAGCTCAAAAAGAATAACCACCACTTTCCGGCAACCATGCGCCCGCGCATGGTATGGCAGTTTTGCCGAGTGACTATTGGCAGTATGTCAGTTTCTGCAAAACGCCGTGAGAAATCTCTGTTGGTATCAAGTCGCCCGCAAGCGTTGGGGCGTGCTGGACTTACAATTGCACTACCTGTAGTGGTGTTGAGCGCGCAGACTACAAGCGGCGGGGGCGCTGCCCCCGCTCGCGCCGCGCTGGCGCGCGGCGCTCCCCCGGATAACGGCAACGGCCACCAACCCGGGGGCGCTCAGACTCTCGTACTTGGTGAGTTTGGGCACCGTGGTTCACGCACGTTCACGCGGGTTTCTTAGGGGCGTGTGAACGGCGGGTCACGCCCGTTCACTTGTGGCGGCGGGTTTTCCAGCTGCGGCGCAGTTGTTCGGCTGCGAATTGGGCGGAAGTGCAGCGCCCGTGCGTGGTCAGCTCCCGCCATGATTCCAGCGGGTGCAATAAAAGTGCTTCCAGCAGGTCGAGGAAAAAGAGCATGGGGCCTGAAGTCCGAGAGCCTTTCGACCCCCGGGTTGGTGTCCGCCCTGGGCATCACCCCAGACCGGACTTCAGGCCCCATGCGCGAAGCTTACACCTTGAACATGCGATGGGCAAGCGCTTCGAGGTCAGCGAGCGTCTTGTCAAGTGCCGGATTGTGGCGCGGCTCGATGCCCGCTGCAAGGTCAGAGACTGCGTCGAGCGCGACTTGACCGGCTTTTTCCCCCAGACTACGCCGGAACCACTCGCGCAGAGTGTCGCCTTGCTGCCCGGGCGCTCGATTCAAAAACGCTTGGGCGCGTGGCGTGAAGGCGGGGAAGCGTGCTAGCGCGGGGCGCGATTCCACCGCCACCGCCGTGGGTGTCGGTGCAGGAGCGGCTTGTAGAGCGGGTTGCGCGGCAGGTGCGGCTTTCTGCACCGGCGCTGGTGAAGGCGCGGGCACGGGAAGCGGCGAGGGCTCGGGCGCTTTTTCCACGGGCGCCGCGCTTGCGCGCGGCGCTGGCGAAGCAACAACCTGGCCGTCACGGATACAGCCGCCGTTGAACACGCCGGCAAACTCGGGCGTGAACACATAGCGGCCCTGGACTTTCTCGATCACGCCCTTCTTCTTGAGCATGGTGATCAGACGCTCGCGCGACGACTCCGGCACCGGCACCGTGCGGAAATCGCCGCCACCGAGCATATGCAGCACCGCCTTGGTTTCGTTAGGGCAAAACGTGTACTCGGAGAGTTTTGCGAGCACGGTTTTTTCACGTTCGTTCATGGCTCATCCTTGTTCAGCGCGATAAACAGCGCGCACGCGAACAGCATTCCGCTGGACACAGCGAGGCCGATCACGCATCCGCGAGTACCGCCAGCCAGGTATCCAACACACGAACTGCATATCATGAAGGCCACGTCGCCGGTGTTCCATCGCATGAGCGTCTCCTAGAACAGCTTCAACTGCGGCTTTGCGGGCGGATTGCCCTTGTCTTTGACGCTGGCCGCGTACTTGTCTGCGGCTGTCTCACCTGGCAACCCGAGGAACTGAGCCATGGTCAGTGCAGGCAGGTTGTGCGCCGCGCGGCGCTTGTTCACCAGATCCAGCCGCCCCGCTTCGTTCGTATTGGGATTGCCTTTGAACCTATAGTGCATGGGCTTCCTCCTCACGCTCGCCGAAATACTCCGCTTGCTCGCGCTGCATGGTCACGTAGGCGTCAACCTGCATTTCGCGGCGCTTGCGCTCTTCCGCTTCGCGCACCGCATCGAGCGCGAATTTTAGACGCTGTTCCGCCTGGCGCAGCTTCATGCTGAGCCGTTGCCCGTTGGAGCTGAAATGCTCTTCGCCGGGCAGATCCGCCAGCTCGCGCGAGATCTCCGCGACTTCGCGCTGCCGTGCACGCACGGCGAGAAGCAATTGATCGACATCGACACCAGCGCCAGGCGCACGCCCGCGAAGCCGGGCCAGCTCCCGCTGTTCCGGGAGCGTCAGCTTGAAGTTGACAGGCGTACTTCGATCATCGCCCAGCAGCCGCGCAACGTGACTGGCAATCGCGTCGTATTGCTCGCTGGCGAACTCGGGATCGTCGGCGCGCTCTTTCTTGTGCAGCTCCAAAATCGCTACGCCCGTCTTGATCACCGCTTCGCGCGCCGAATCATCGAGTGCGCCGGCGACGGCGTCCTCGAGATCTTTCACCAGCTCGACAAAGGACACGCGGCGCGAGCCCTCTTCGCGTTCGCACTGTGCATCGAGCGTGGACTGTTCCGCTTCGTAGGCGTGCTGCGCGGCGATCCAGCCCTTGCTCGATTGGTGCAGGTGCCAGTTGCGCACCCCCTTCAAGTAATCGGCTACTTCCCAAGGCGTGTACTCGAAGAAACCCACCTGACCCTTCTTGAGCGCCTTGCCGTGCCCCTTAGTCGTGTATTTCACGAGCTCCTGCACGGCCTTGGTGATCGGCACGTCGTAGGGTGCACCGACCGGCTTGCCTTGTTTCTTGCGAACCCACTTGATCGTGGAGGGCGCAGCGCCCGGTTTCCAGGCGTCGTAGCGCAACACATAAGATTCACGACCGACAGAACGCGTGACGATGCGCCACTCCTCGCGCAGCCAGTCCTCGATTTCCGCGTGCGAGGTGGTCACGTATTCGGCGGGATTGCACGCCCAGGCCAGATGCGCGGCCTGCATTTCACTCTTGATGCGCCGCTTGACGGCTTTCTTCGCGTCGCGGCCGGAAGCTTCCAGCAGGCAGCGCTTGCGCTCGGTTTTCAGATCAGCCAGCACCGCGGCGAGCTTGCGCTTACGTAGTTTACACCACCAAACAAACAAGCTCAGTTGCAGCGGCATATCCACGCGGCGCGAATATTCGGCGTAGATCACGGCGCGGGCTGCCCGGGCTTTTTCTTCGCGCTGGGAGCGCGGCAGATCACGCCAGGTCTCCCGCTCACGCTTGAGGTCAGCGAGCGCACCACGGCGCCAGCGTTTGGCCGCTTTCATCCCGTCGCGGGCTTCACGGCGAATCACAGAAAGGGGCTTGTCGAGCCAGCCGTTACGCCACAGCGCTTGCGCCCGGTCCTTTGAGAAGCGCACTTTGATCAAGGTGTGGTAGTGGGCGTTCCAGCCGTTCTTGCGGCCGCGCTCTACTTCCGCCACGCGGTGATATTCAGCCACCAACGAGCGCCAGAGCTCGCGCTTCAACAAATCGGCGTTGGCTTTCCGCAGCGCGTTACGCGCCTCCTTGAGCGAGTCGCGGCGCGTGTGGCGGATCGGCAGCGTGAGCATGGCCAGGTGCGACCCGGCATTGAGCTCCGCGGTCACGATCTCGGTCAGGGCGAGTCCGACTCGCGTAGCGATGACTTTGTGGCAGTGGGGGCAGAGGCGATGACCACAACGGCCACGCTCAACCCGATTTTTAGAGCTGTCGTCAAACAGGACGTGAGCCACCGCGCGCCGCGTGCAGGAGTCGATCGAGGAGGCCGCGCGCTGGCAGATGAAGGCATCGTTGTTCCAGTTGACGGGCGCTTTATCGGGCGCATTGTTCACTCCAGCGTTGAGAGAAAGCGCCGCCACGCGCAGATGCTTGACTACGGCCTTGCGCCGCGCCCGAGTGTCGGGCGCTTCGCGATCGGTTGCAGCGGGCTCCAATCCTAGTCGCATAGACGCTCTGTTGTTTGCGTTTGACCCCGAAGCGTGCTACAGACAGAGAATCTGACTGCTAAATGCGGCAAACCAGGCGACCCAAACCACATGAGAATCCCTCGCTGCTTTTCGATCACAAATTGCTCGGCAGCGATGTTTGCCATCCTTGCCGTTGGATGGATTGCATGCGTGGCCCAGACTGCCAGCAAGCGCGACTGGAATCTCGCGACACTGGCTGACGTTGGGAATGCGACGGCGTTCTTAGGAAACCTCGCAACTGCCCTAGCTCTATACTTCGCGGGGCGCGCACTGATCCTGCAACGAGAAGACATCGAGCGCCAAGTCGCACAAGCACAAAACGAACACATCGATTTCGAAACTGAAGGAAAAGAGCGGAGACGAACGGATGCGATCAGAACACAAATGGCAGTTCTTGAATCGTCTTCCCACGACATAGATGCAGAGATCGAACGAGTGTGGACCAACATCCGCCACAACGAAAATCTCTCAACTGGATTGCCGGTAGCTGGCTCACCAAAGGAATGGGGGAAGGAAGTAGGGAAAGGATGGCTGAAATACCTACAGGAGATTGAGCCCACTCGCGACGATCTCAAGAAGAAGATTCGCGAGTTACGCAAGGATCTACTGATGGCACTCTTTGATTCCGCGTATCGGCCAGAGAATTCAACACCGCTCCAGAAGCGTGTTTTTGAAATCTCTGAGAATTGGCACGCAACGCTAGAGCATGCACGAGAGGAAGTTTTCTTAGAGCACCTAATGGGCGAAGACGAATTCAAACAACTGAAGGACCGCCAATAGCAGGTAGACAAGTTGCTCTCTGCGTGAGCGCACGGCAGGACGCTGCAAAAGCCCAGCGCACACGCAATTCGCCTATCCAACGAGCTAGCCACCCTTTGATTCACTTGCGCTCCCGAATCCGTGCAGCTTCCGCGACGATTTCACTGTCGAGGATTTGCTTGCGGTACGTGTAGACCAGCTTCCAGAGCCACGCCCTTTGCCTCTCGGTGATCGTCGGCTCGCAGTGCCGGGCCTTGTCTGCCATCTCGCGCGCGAAGCCTTTGGCCGGCGCGCCGGGCAGGAAGTTGCAGCAGCCGAGCGCACAGGCCGCGCGTTTGTCCATCGGTGTCATTGCAGTCCACTCACTCACAGCTAACTCCCTCATTCGTTCCGCCAGATATTCGACGTTCACGCTTTGCCCCGTTGCTTTGCGTTGAGAAAACGCCGGTACTCCCGGCAGACACTTTGCAGGCCGTCGCCTTTGCTGGAGCTCCGACCGAAAACTTCCACACTGGCGTCATGCCAGGCAGCGCAACCGGCGCACCACTTCCGCCGTGCGCGGCGCAACAAATCGAACTTCTCCAAAACCAGGCCAAGTTTTGCCGCCGCGACTTTGCGCGCCGCTTCATTGACAGGAGAGAGATAGAGATCGAGCGAAGTCACGCCGCGTACCTCCCGCTGGTGATGCGCCGCTCGTGCTGATGCTTCGCGCGCTCGTTGGCGAACTCGCTTTCGCTCAGCGCTTCAGGCATCGCCGCGCGCAGCTTGGCGGCAAGATCAGTGCCTTGGGGCGAGCAAAAGAACGGCGTAAGGCCCGGCAGATCCGTCTCGATCGTCAAGAGACCTTCGCGCGCCAGATCGTCGCGAGCGCAGGCGCAAACGTTTGCGGCAAAGTGGCGCGAGCGGTCGAAGAAGCGGCGCGGCGTCAACCAGGCTGCGAGATAGCGCTGCGTCCACCACACCCAGGCGCGAAACTGCGAATCTTTATAGATGCGCCTAAAGCGCGAAAGCGCGCAGAGCGCCGCGGCCTGCAGGCAGGTGAATTTGCGCCCGTCGATATGGGGCACGGTGATTGTCTTGTCGAGCTTTGCCATGACCAGTCCTCCCGGCTTGAAGCCCTGAAACCACCAGGGCTTCGCACCGGAGGGACTAGAACGGAGGCTCGCCGTCATCGGCCGACGCACCGGCACCCACGCCGGCGGGCGCTTCGTCGTCGGAATGTTCACGCTCAGGAGCGGGGCCGCGATCAACACGCTCGCGCGAACCGCTGCCAATCACGCGCACGCCATCGGCCTGGAACTTGAGCTTGCTGCGCTCTTCGCCCGTAGTGCGATCTTCCCAGGTGTCTTGCTGGATGCGCGCGCGCACCAGAAGCACGTCGCCCTTAAGCGCGTTCTTGCAGACGAGCTCGGCGGACTTGCCCCAGGCCACGAAATCAACCCAGTCCGTGCGCTCCTTGATCGAGCCGTCGTCACCCTTGATCTCTTCGGAGAGTGCCAGCGAAAAGTCAGTCACAAGCTGGCCACCGGGCGTGGTTCGCAGTTCGGGGTCGCGGCCGAGCACGCCGCGGAAACGGTGCTCGTTCACAACGCCGCCGCCGTCGCGGCGCGCAACGGTGTCGGCCTCAAGCACCAGGCGCGACTGCTTTTTGCCGTCTTCGCTGGTCCAGCGGATCTGGCGCATTTTGCCCGAAACGTGAATCACGCGATCCACGCGCACTTCGCGGCGCGCCACCTCGATCACCTTCGAGCCGAGAGCCACCGTGACCACATGGGCGCGTTCGTTGCGCTTTTGGCCCTTGTACCAGTACTCCACCAGGCGCAGATCCATCTCCGCGCCGCCGTCAGTCTTGCGCGTGGCAATGCACACGCCCTGCACCGTTGAATCGTTCTGATATTCCATGACCTCTCCAGAGAAGCCCTTGCGGGCAACAGCCAGGCCGAATTGGCCGGGCATCCGAAGAGGCGCTTGAACGAGTTGCTGTCTGGTGGATTCCAGTCCCTTGAGGCAAAGCCTCACAGCCGCCCAAGCGCCCTAACGGACGCCCGGACTAGGCCGCGAGTGCTGTTCCGTGGGCGGCATCAAACGCGTCAAGGTCAGCCAATGCCTTGCGCTCGTCGCCCGAGCCCCACCCGCCCGTGAGAATGGCGCGGATCTGGCGCTCGGAGTTGATCAGAGCTTCCAGACCCCACATGAACGCACCGGCCGCAGCGCCGTAGTGCGCCTGCACCAGCTTCCACTGAAGATCTCGACGATTGAACAGTGCCGGATTTCCGGCAGCGCAAGAACGCTTCGAAGATTTGGGACTGTCAGTTTTGGACACCGCGCCTTGCGCGGGTGATGCTTGATCCGGGCCAACCATGTGCACTCCCTTGGAGCGCACACACGAGCAATGCAAACCGCTTACCAGACCCGCGAAACAAGGGCAGGAGCCGAGAAAACGACTCCCGCCGAAAGATGGTACCCCTAACCGGATTCGAACCCGTCCTGGGGCCACCTAGAGCTTTTCTTGTTTCGCAGGGTCCGGAATCCAAAAGGCCTTGTCAGGTTTGCGTTTGCTCGTATTTTCCTGAGCCGACCTATGGAATCCGTTGCGATTTTGCACGCCCCTGCGTGCGCTGCTTTACCGTCGAACTGGCATGCCCTTTTGCTTGCCTGGGAGGCGGCACGCCTTGCTCCCCCCAAGAAGGCCCGTGGATGGGCCATTCGAAACCGTTGCTACGCCGCGCTGCGCTGGATGTTCGACCACGGCGCGGAACTTCGTTACTGGACCGACCTTACCCCCGACCTGGTTTGCCGCTTCATTGACGCGCGCCAGGCTTCCGGCGCTTCAGCTCCCACTATCGTCAAAGACGTCCAGGCCCTGAAATCTTTTCTCTTTTGGTGCGAGGCCAAGGAGCCCCATGCTCCCCGTCTCTCGTATCTACTCACACGACTGAGCCCGACCGTGCCTTCCAAAGATCCCGCCGCGCTGACTCACGCGCAAGAGACTGAATTGCTTGAACTCGCCCGCACACGCATCAAACCCGACGCACGCGGCTTTGGCGCGGTGCGCGACTGGCCTTTGCCCAACTTCTGGCTGCTCTGCAGAATCGGCCTGGTGATGGGCTTGCGGCCGGGCGAACTCAAGTGGCTGCACTGGCGCGACCTGCACCTGGATGCACCGACGCCCTTTCTGAAGTTGACGGACAAAACGCCGCACTGGCAGCTGAAGACGCCGCTGGCAGCCACGCCCCTGGAGATCCCGCCCGACCTGTTGGTGAACCTCAAGAACTTCCGGCAGATCTCCTTCGGACGTGGCCGGAAGGGCGACAGCTTCCTGTTCACGACCGATCGAGGCAAAGCCCCATTCTACGATCACATCTGGCGACACCTGGCCGTGATTCTCAAAGCACCGGGCCTCAATGCGCAATGGCTGCGCCATACGTGCGCGACGCGACGCACCGAGCAGGGCTGGAGCCTTGAGCAGATCCGCGACTGGCTGCGGCACACCACCACGCAGACCCGCGAGAAGTACTACATCGCGCGCGCCATGGGCCAGCCGCTGCGCTTTGCAACGGGCAAACGCCCCGACGACAGGGAGACGCAACGCAAGCTGTTTTAGAGTGGTAGGCATCCGAGCGCTTGAATAAGTACCCCATGAACAAAGAACTGGCAAGTGAATGTGGACAAGTATTTGAGAACTACGAAATCACCTCTACGTTGACGGTCGAGTTGCCGGAACCCACCAACCACGCGACGACGTTGAATGTGCCATGCACGGGGGGACGTATATCGGCATAAGCCCGATCCACTTTCACGCCCCACCCATGGGCAGATCTCCCGCTGCAAAAGACGCGATAGTTTTCGTCGTCAAGCACGTAGGCCCACACTGGAGACCCGCTCAAATGCACACGCACGCCCTGTCCCGGGCGAAGCGTGACTATGAATCGCACATGCTCGATCACTTCTTCTCCGTATCGGGCGGCGAAATATCAGGCTTGTCCTTTTCTGCGCGAGCTTTGATTTCATGCACAATGCTGCGGCGGGATTTCCACGCAAAAAATGTAGCCAAGCCCATCGCAAGAAACGCCGCGCCAGCTGCCCACGTCGCATGCAAGAACATCGCACGATTAGAGTCCTCGACAGGCAAAGCCAGCGCCGCCAACAGAGTCGAAACACCGGAACTCAAAGCCATCAGACAGATGTTCAGGAACAGCGAACCTCCGTCATATTCCCCCAGGCGCTGGAGCTCGTATGGATACACGCAAAACCCCCTCAAATGCTGCGCCCCGTCAACTTCCGCCTTCACGGTTTTCTTCGAGCGCGCCATTCAGACAGACTTTACTTACTGCCGGGTTTTCGGCACCTGCTTTCTCAGTTCCGCCTGATAGACTTCATGCATCATTGCTCGGAGCTTGCCATGAATACCGCGCTCAATATCGCGCTTGGCGTTGTCGCCGGATCCCTTCTCACGCTTGGCGTCTGTTACTTCACAATGCTGCAACCCACCCGTGCGAAGATTGAAGACTCCCGAAAGCAACTCCAGATCGACGCCCGCGAGTCACGAGATGCGGCAAGCGAAGTGTATCGGCAAAATCCGAACCTTGCGCCGGCTGTTTCAAAGCTCCTCACCATTTACGCAAACCGTTTTGACCATCACGCCGACCAACTGCCTTAGCGCTTGGCCAGCAACACAACCCCTGCAACCACCGCGGCCAAAGCCAGCAGCCCGAACCCGACAGGCTTTGCTGCCTCAACTGCCTTTTCGAGAAGCGCCTTTATCCACGCAACGATTTGATCCCACAGCGAGATATCACTGCCGGAAAATTCCCCGAGATGGAAACCCACGGCGAACGCGAGATTGACAAGCTTCGGAATCACGCGCGGCAAGATCTGCTGATACTCGCCGATTCGAGCGACGAGATCGAGCGCGAAGGCACGCAGATCCGCTTCCGGTGCTTTCTCGATCGCCGACTTTGCCCAACTGGCCACGGCCGCGCCGGAGGCAAGGGACCGGTCCACCAGATCCTTCTGCAAAGCAAGAAAGTTCGCAGCCGACTGGCCAGAAGGAATTCCAGAATCAATGCGCTCTTCAGCGAGTAGTAGCCCGAGCTTGGCGTTTTCGATTACGACCCACACACCGTCACGCAACGCGGCAAAATCACCGCGCGCCGCAAGCTCATCGAGCAACGTATTCAAATTGCGAGCCGTCACTTTGCGGCCAAGAACAGCTTCAGCCCACCGCGGCCAAACGAATTGATTGTAAATCGGCCCGCCTGCTGCCGCCGTCATGGACGTGGGCACCGCCTGGGTGTCGGGGCCGCCTGGTGAGTACATCTGTTTACTTGGGCTGTAGAGACCCGAGCCTTGCGGCCTCTTGAAGTAGCGGTCCCACATCGGATCGGAAAAGAGTTTCACGCTACACCAGGCCTTTCGCGGTCATGGTCATGTTGATTGAGAACTGAGCTTTGCCCGAGCGGTTCTTGTCCACGTAGATCTCGCGCACGTCGCTGCCCTGGCGCTGGCGGAATTTCAAAATCGCGTTGGCTTCGTGGCCGAAGAACGGACCACCCTTGATCTTGGCGTCCGCGTTGACCTGGGAAACCCAAATCATCGGCACGCCGGTTTTCTGGCCCCAGTTGCGGCCGTCGATGAAAGCCTGCTTGCGGCGATTCTCGCCGCGCTTCTGGCTCTGGCAATCGTCGAAGGCCTGCAGGCTGTCGATCACCACGATCGAGGGCAGGCCCACGCGCGCCGCGCTGCCATAGATGGTTTGCAAATCGGCAGGGTTCGCGAACCGGAAGTAACCCGTGCCCAGCTCCAGACGTTTGGCCGCAGCATTGATTTCAACTGCGGCTTGCTCATTGCTGAGGTACAGCGCGTGACGGCGCAGCCGCACAGCGACCCAGAACGCGGCTTGCAGCGCAAGCGTGGTCTTGCCGCAGTTCTTCTCGCCGAAAAAGATCGTGCTCGTACCCGGCACAAAACCGCCGCTGAGCGCTTCGTCGAGCTGGGGGATTCCCGTGCGCACGCGATCAAATTGCACGCCGTCCCAGGCATTCAAGGGTCCGTCGAGCGGCACACCGTTCACCGTCGAGCCCTTTGCGCCGGCCTCGCAGGCCGCGCAAGTGTTCCACGCGCGGCACTGCGGACACTGCGCA